>NZ_MAAX01000136.1 GCF_002162835.1 Nonlabens dokdonensis | reverse complement strand
GAAAGTTAATCAGCGATCGAGCAATCGAGTTCAGCGCACAAGGACTGTATGAATGGAAAGACACAGGATTGAAAACTGGTTTATACATTCTAGAGGTTTCTACCGAAGAAGGAGATAAGCTGGTAAGAAAACTAGTGATCGAGTAAAGAAGAGCACTAATAAATAAAACCTTAGAAATGATTTATCTCAGTAATGGTACTGAGGTAAATCATTTTTTTATTACAAATACTTTTGATGCTATTCCGCTTTCGCGAAAGCGGGATTATTAATCTAACTATGCTCTGGTAAAATAAGAAGATAGTTTAGCACTGTAACAATAGAATAATGACTAATTAAATAAGGTAATCTTTCTGGGTTAGAATACTAGACGTATGAGTCTACAGGAAACTAATTAGATACAGAATCTTTACTCATCTTTTGAGAAACAGAGTTACCATTATTATCAAAATATTGATACAATTCTTTATCAGAGTTGTTGTCGATCAGTAAATAACTGCTGTTATCTAGTTGAAGTTGCGTCTTTATATCCTCACCAGATAGATAATCAAACAAAGCGGGAAAAACACCTATGGAGGAATGTATCTTTTCATGGTGTGTTTCAAATTCAACAGGAGCTTTTACGGCAAATAACGCATTGAAAACGCTTTGCTTTAAATCAATATCATTTTCTGGATTACTATAAGCCGCACCTGTGTGCGTGTAGCCTACAAAACCTCCATGGTCTGCTACGAGCATAATTATTGCTTTTGGGTCTTTCTTTTCAATGAAACGTATCATATCTATCAGTTTTTTTGAGATAGAATTAACCTCTTGTTGATAGCGTTGTGTTTCAAATTCAATAGCATTTTCACGGTCTTTACTGAAAGAAATATGGCCAGGATGTAAAATTTCAACAAAGAAAAACTGAGGTTCACTACCAGTGTTGGAAACCATGTTCTCAAAATAATTTTGATAATTTTTACCTAGAAAATAGTTGGGTAAAAGAGGAGATAGATCAGCATAAGAAAAATTATTTCTATCGTAAGCTACTTCTGGATAATTGAGCATCAAATAAGAATGTTCTAAAATAAGGTTAGTCTGGTATCCATTTTTTTTAAAAGTTTTAATTACTGGATTATCTCCTAGAATAATGTCTCGTGCATTTATCAACTCGTTGCCTATATCTCCATAGTTCAAATAATGGTGTTGAGCTGTAAACAAAGTACTGTTAGAAGCAAGGGTAGTAGGATAATTACTTCTAAAGTCATGATTGAATTGAAAACCAAGATCAGATAAAGTGTTATAAAACTCATCTAACTTTAAATTATAAAGAGGATTATCTGCTGCTCGCTTGCCTACAAAACCGTCTGGCTGTATCACATAAACGTTAGGTCGCTCTTTGAATACAACGGTCTCAAAAGGCATTTCTTTAATCCACTTATCGCTATTATAGACCTTAGTGACTAGATAATAAAGCAGCTGGCTAGATGCGATTAACAACATGAAGGATAAGAGCAAAACTAGCTTTTTGTAATGTTTTGCAATAAAATAAGAAGAACCTATTGCAATAAAAGCAAATAGTAAAAGAGCTTTCCATCTCCATCCCAAGTAAATAGATAGAGAAAAGATAATGGAAAAGTTAATTAAGAAATACGACCAGTATAATTGTGGTCTTTTAGTTGGAAACTTCTTCTTAAAGAAAAAATCGACACCTAAAAATAGTACCGACGGGACCACTATAAAACAAGCGATAAAGCTTAATAATTGTTGCCATGAATTAACTACAGTATAATTTTTAAGATACAAATACACGATCGCATATAGTCCAGGTATAACAGTAACCGTCCACCAGCGGTGTTTATCTTCAGAAAGGAAATGTAAAATTTTATCTTTCATGTCTTTCAAAAAGAAATAACGTGCGCTCTGTGCCTTGAATTTTCTCTGACTTGATCAATTTAAATTCTTTTTGGTACGCTTTCGCGAAAGCGGAACTATTATAACCATCAAATAAATGTCGAGCTTCTCGTTTACTATCCAAGATATAGGTCACCCAGCTATCGGTACGGTCTGGAAACTCTATGATCAAATACTTTGATAATTGTGCAAAATATGCAGCACTCATCTCGAAAGGTACATTTCCAGTGAGAGTTATATGATGAATTAACGCAAGCGCCATGCTTACATCTGGTTTGAAATTAATTACTCTTGAGGTAAATGAATCTCTCTCTGAATTGTGGAAACCTATAGATGGTGAAGGTTGCATTAAATCGCAAACCATAGGAATAATTTTCTGTTCCTTAGACCGTAACATGTTTAAGTAACATTGATCGATCGCTGGCTGGTCTATATCGCTTACAATTATTTGATCGGTTTGTGGTAACAATTCTTTTGCAAAAGTGCCATCGTTACCACCTAGATCGATAACTTTTGCAGCATTAACGTCACGACACCATTCTTTTATAAGTTCTTTTTTAATTTGAAAGGAAGTCTCCTGATAGTTTATTTCATTATAATAACTGGACCATTCTGTATTCTCTACAGAAGTCATTGCATCAATATGCTGTTCTAGCGCTTTGAGCATTTTAATCTGGGAAGCCTTAGAAAGATGAATTTCTTTATTCTCATCTGTTTCATCCTGATTTTTGTCCTGAAATTTAGAAAGTAAGTGGATATGGCTATAAATAATGGGATTGAATCGAGCGGTAAAATTCAATTGCCTTTTTACCTCCTTAAGATCAATACCATTGATGGAATACTGCAAAGTTTTTAAAAAAGAACCACCATGTTTTTGCGCAAGTAATAAAGGCCCGAAAAAGTGCTCGTTGAATTGTTTCAAAGCTCTCCAAGGAGTATTTTCTTTATACTTCTCAATACTCAAAGTGTCGATAAATATTGCTTTTCCTTTGTGAAAGGCAATATTAAATGCGCTAGCATCTTTAAGAGAAAAGTCATTTTCTAAGAGAAATATTTGAATTCTTAAGGTGAGTTGTGCAGCGTGTTTGTACTGTGTAAAACTCCACTCATAGGGATAAGTAATAAAACCCAATTGCTCAGGTTGGATAATTATTTTATCATCGCTAGAGCTAATTTCTTTATGTGGGATAAGCCAGCCTTTATCAAATAGTTTTTGATAGATCCCTTCTGATTTTGCCTGATTGTACTCTTTGAAGAAAACTGGATTAATTCTTCTATAATAAAGACCGTTTTCTTTGTACATAAAGCCAGAAGGATCTCGATATGATGAAGGATGTCTGAGCATTAATTGTTTTCAGGATCTTTTTCATAGCTGCTGTCAAAGCTGCCGTTTTTCTTTTCTTTTCTCATTCCTAGCCATCCTTTAATTACAGCAATAACTGTTTTATAAAATAAAACAAATCCTGCTAGTGCTGCAATCGCCGCTTGAGCAATCATTGCTCCTAAACCTGCATCAAAGTAAAAAGGGTAATTCATGCTAGCAATTTAATTAAATTAAACGCTATAATATAATAAAATAGTGAATTTACAAGATAGGAGTGAAAGTCATGTTATAGTAGTGTAGCAACATGCTCATTGATCCATTCTAGAAAGAGCTCGTCTTCTTCATTAAACGCATTAGGTGTATTACTATCAATATCTATCTGACCTATGTTTTTTCCATCTTTAAACATAGGTATGACTACCTCGCTTTTCACATGAATGCTACAGGCGATATAATTATCTTGAGCGTGAACATCATCTACCACAAAGTTTTTATTTGAGACTGCTACTTGACCACAAATTCCTTTACCAAAAGGAATTACCGTATGATCAGTTGGTTCTCCTGCTTGATTCCAAAGATGTAGAGTAGGCTCTGTCTCGTGTGCCATGTAAAAACCTACCCAATCATATGTATCTATATTTGCCTGAAGTAAATCGCATACAGCCTGCATTTTGTCATTTACAGGAAGTTCGGGCTGGTGTAAAATTTCTAAAACTTTTGGTTTTAAATCAGCTATTTTCATGGTATTATTTTTAAGGCTACAAAGCTAGGTTATGGTTTTGTTTTATTGGCTAACTTTGTTTTAAAATTAAACTAATTGAAATCGCTTAAGCCTTACTATCCCATATTCAAGTTTGTAGCTACGTTTGCGGTGTTATACATTGGTTTTTCTATTTTATACTATCTTTTTCTGGACGTCGAGTGGAGCTCACAATTATATCCAGATCCTGTTACAGCTCAAGTTGCTTATCAAACTCAAGAGTTGTTAATACTGTTGGGATATAATGCACAGACATTAAATTCGGTAGGTCACCCATCTGTACTTGTTTTTATTGATGAATCAGTGCTTTTTAGAATTATAGAAGGCTGTAACGCCGTAAGCGTCATGATACTCTTCACAGCATTTGTAGTGGCTTTTTCTAAAGGCTTTAAGAAAACGTTATTATTCCTTCTGTTTGGAATCTTATTTATCTATGTCGTTAATCTTATACGATTAGTTATCCTTGGGATCGTTTTTTATAGTTATAGTGATTATTCAGATGTTGCTCATGACATTATTTTCCCTGCGGTGATTTATGGTGCTGTAGTATTGTTATGGATTTTCTGGATTAAGGATATTAAAACGTCTCGCATTGAAAAAAGCTAGTTCTATATTTTTTATAATTCTTGCCTTAGTTGGATTAGTATGTGTGAGAATATTTGAAAATGTTCTGTTCAACGATCCGTTTATAGCATATTTCAAATCTAATTTTCAAACTTATGAACTTCCAGATTTTAAATCTTTAAGTTACATCGTGTCGATCATATTTAGATATAGCCTTAATCTAACTTTATCACTGGTTATAATTTGGTTTCTTTATAAAAAGAGAGAGTTTATAAAAGCTGCATTGTGGGTTTATCTTTTTGCTTTTATTATTTTAAGTGTTGCGTTTTTGATACTTAGTAGTTTAGACTATGAATGGGTTAAAATGGGACTCTTTTATACAAGAAGATTTTTAATACATCCTATTTTACTCTTCATTCTAGTTCCAGGATTTTACTTTATTTCTAAAACTAAGATCAATCAGTAATTTTTTGTCAAGCTATTGAACATAAAAAAGCCGATTCTGTTAAGAATCGGCTTTTGAATATTAAGAGAGAACCTAATTATTTAGGATCTAAGATCATATCGATACGTTCCACTAAATCCAACAAGTGGATTTTAGAAAGTCTGTCACTAGTACGATTTGCTGCTCTAGCTGCGTCTCTTTTTAGTGTAGTTAACTCTGCACGTACAATAGGTCTAATATCACTTTGAACTACATCTACAGAACTTTGAGAAACAAACCTTCTGAATGCTGCAGGTATTCTAGGTTGCTCATTGTTCATAATGAACTCTAATCTCTCTACGTAGGCACGTTGTAAATTACGACGGTAACGATCAATAGTTCTACCTCTAGGAAGTTCTTTGAAAAGTCCTTTTCTCAAGTCAGTCATCATTTCTAACAAGCCATAGGCGTCTTTACCATTAACTTCTTCATTTTCCATTAAACGAGCCATTCTACCAAAATCAAGAACATTATTTAACGTTCTAACTTGAATACTACGTATTCTATCTATACCACCATCAGACTCTATTTTATTGAAAATTTCTTGGTCGATAAGCCATTCTGGTGTGTCAAAAAGTTGCTCGTTTAAGAATGCCATTGCACGCGTTTGCTTGTCTCTAGAAGCATGCTCATAAACAGCTCCTTCTTGACCATAAGCTTTGTACGTTTCTTTAACACCACCT
>NZ_MAAX01000105.1 GCF_002162835.1 Nonlabens dokdonensis | reverse complement strand
TGATTGAAACAAAAATAGAGCAATTTTAATAGTACAAAGTCAACTTTAGGTTAAACCCATTCTACACAGATATTGCCATAGTTGCAATCGAGATTTTAATATCAGGATTTTTATGAAGTTCTTTAGCACAAAGTGACAGCGTTGTTCCCGTAGTGATCACATCATCTACTAGCAGCACATGTGTTCCTGGCTCTATTTTCTCAACAAGATCGTAAGGTGATTGCCTTTCATCACTACGTTTCACTTGTCCTAATTGAGCTTGATTTATAGTGTTATGCTTTTTGATGAGTACGCTTTCGCGAAAGCGAGACCCCAAAACTGCTGCTAGTTCTTTTCCAAAACCGTCTACTTGATTATAGCCTCTTTTTGCGCGCCTTTTAGGATGCACGGGAACTGGAATTACCAGATCAATATCTTGAAAAGCTGGGTCGTTTTGAAGCTCGGCAGCCATCCATTTTCCTAAAAAAGAACTTACTTCTTTATGACCACGGTATTTTAAATGATGGATTAATTGCTGTACTACACCTATTTTCTCGTAGTAGAAAAGGCTTGTTGCAGTTTCTACATTTACTCTTGCAAAGAAGAGTTCTTTCACTTTATCGTCTTTATCAAGATGCGTCAAAGCTATCGGGATTTCACTCCTGCAAGTGGTACAAATGATCTGTTCGCCAGTCGTTAAGCTGCGATCACATCCCATACATACCTCAGGAAAGAATAAGTTAATAAAATCAGAAATCCACAATGACACAAATTATTTTTTAGATTCGCACGTTATAAAGATAAACAACCTACTATGGCACAGCAAAAAGACAACCGTTTTCTCAAAATATTATTAGCGATATTTTTAATTGGTTTAATAGGCGTAAGCGTCTGGTCTTATAATACTTTTCAAGAAAATGAAGATATCAAGACTGCTTTAAATGAAGAGAAACTTAAAATTCAAGAAGACCTAAAAAACATTGAAGCAGACTATACTCTAGAAATTGAAAAAGGCAACGCACTAAGTGCAGATATCACAGAAGCTCGAGATCGCATCACCAGACTAGTAGATAGCGTGAGCAGGCTGGAAGGTGATGTAAAAGTGCTTTCTAGATTAAGAACCCAATTAAATACCATTAAAAAGGAACGCGATTTACTTCAAGATCGCATCAATACACTTGAAGTGATCAATGAAAATCTGGCAATGGTTAATGACAGTACGCTTGCGGCCTTGAACACTGAAATCATAAAAAACCAAAATCAAAACTCTACCATAGCAAACTTAAATTCTAATATGGCAAGAGCGGCAACGCTCATTCCTACTAACTTTAAACCGGTAGGAGTAATCATAAGAAACTCTGGAGCTCACAAAGAACATGAAAAAGCAAGACGTGTGGATGACATCAAAGTGTGCTTCACACTTCCAGAAAATCCGCTAGCGGCGACTGGTGTGACGTCATTCTACCTTCAAGTTATCAATCCAGAAAATAACGTGATGGGAGCAAATAAAACAGAAGAATTTGATGGACAGAAGCTAACTTATTCTAAAGTAGTACAATTCAATTATAAGTCAAAAGAATTAGACCTTTGTGAGCTAGTAAATGCAAATGAAGATCAAATTGTAAAAGGTCGCTACAGAGTTAATTTGTACAACGGTCCTATAAGAGTAAGTAGCAGTGAGCTGGAGTTGAGGTAAACGTTGAATTGATAATTATCCAGTAAAAAAACACACCTTTTGGGTGTGTTTTTTATTTAAAGTCCTACAACTAATGTTATGGAGTGATAGATCAACTTAAATTAGAATTGTTGAGATCTCGCTTTCGCGAAAGCGAAATACATAAAATTTACGCTAGCATTCCATCGCTTTTTCTATTTTTGCAGCTATGGCAAATAACGATCAAGATCAGTTTAAAAAAGTACTCTCTCATGCAAAAGAGTACGGATATGTGTTTCAATCTAGTGAAATCTATGACGGTTTAAGTGCTGTTTATGATTATGGACAGAATGGAGTCGAGTTAAAGAAAAACATCAGGGAATACTGGTGGCAAGCGATGACACAGCTCAATCAAGATATCGTAGGAATAGATACAGCGATTTTTATGCATCCTACCGTATGGAAAGCTTCTGGTCACGTAGATGCTTTTAATGATCCTTTAATTGATAATAAAGATTCTAAAAAACGCTACAGAGCTGATGTACTGGTAGAAGATTATTGCGAGAAACACCTTCAAAAAGCCAATAAAGAGATAGCAAAAGCGGCAAAACGCTTTGGCGATGATTTTGATGCTAAAATGTATGCAGAGACTAATCCGCGTGTGATGGGTTACATGAAAAAGGCTACTGAGCCTACTGCAAGACTGGCTGAGTTGTTAGAGAAAGAAGATCTGGCTGGTGTAAAAGCGCTGATAGAAGAACTAGGTATTGCCGATCCTGATACCGGCTCTAAAAACTGGACAGATGTGCGTCAGTTCAATCTCATGTTCGGTACTAAAATAGGAGCCAGTGCAGACACTGCTACAGAGTTATTTTTAAGGCCAGAAACCGCTCAAGGTATTTTTGTGAACTTCTTGAACGTTCAGAAATCTGGTCGTATGAAGATTCCATTTGGTATCGCGCAGACTGGTAAAGCTTTTAGAAATGAGATTGTTGCGAGACAATTTATCTTCAGACAGCGTGAGTTTGAACAGATGGAAATGCAATATTTTGTGAAGCCAGGAACTGAACTAGAATGGTTTGAAATCTGGAAAGAGAAGCGCATGGCGTGGCATAAATCACTAGGCATGGGCGATGAAAATTACCGTTTTCACGATCATGAAAAACTAGCACACTATGCAAATGCTGCGACAGATATCGAGTTTGATTTTCCATTTGGTTTTAAAGAATTAGAAGGAATTCACTCGCGTACAGATTTTGACCTTAAAGCCCATGAAGAACATAGTGGTAAAAAATTGCAGTTCTTTGATCACGAGGATAATAAAAATTATGTTCCTTATGTTCTAGAAACTTCTATAGGTTTAGACAGAATGTTTCTTGCGGTTTTTTCTAACTCTCTAGTAGATGAAAAATTAGAAAATGGTGGTGAGCGCACGGTATTAAAATTGCCAGCAGTTCTTGCACCAGTAAAAGCAGCAATATTGCCTCTTTTAAAGAAAGATGGTCTTCCAGAAATAGCAAATGAGATTGTAGACGAATTAAAATGGTCTATGAATGTAGCTTATGAGGAGAAAGATTCTATAGGGAAGCGTTATGCGCGTCATGATTTAAACGGTACACCATATTGTGTAACGATTGATCACGACACTAAAGAAGATCATGCCGTAACAGTAAGAGATCGTGATACAATGAGTCAAGAGCGCGTTGCCATAAAGGATTTAAAGAACTATCTAGAATCTCGCGTGAGTATGGCGACGTGGTTAAAGAAGATTTAATTAGACATTCAACCTTATAAATATAAAAACGCAAAAATGTCCCATTTGTATAAATGGGACATTTTTATATCTTAAAAGTAATTGTTAAGGATTTACAGCATCTATGACCACGCATAGTTCACCTTCAAATCCGCCGCTTACAGTTACTACATCAAATCTAAACTCTTCTCCGACTGTTGTACCAGCACGCTGGCAAGTAACAGTTACATTATAAGTTGTTCCATTGATAACGAGTGTTCCTGGTCCCGTAGCATTTAAGGTAACAGCATCTGTAATTAAAGAAATATTTCCTGGATTACTAGATTCATAGACTTCAACAGCAGGAACTCCTGGTCCACCATTATTTGGGAAAAATTCAGTTTGTAATTGGGACTCTGGTAGTAATGTATTTGTTGAGCCGTCAAAAAAGGTCAAACCCTCATAATTACACTGATTTTGATTAGCAGCCATACCGTCATCATTATCGCAGCTGGTAAAAGCTATAAATAATAGAACTACCATTGAAAGTTTAATTAAATATTTCATTTTTTTAGAATTTATGGTTAATTGAGGACACAAAGTAGTTCAACTCCATAGACTTGTAAACAGACACTATATGAATGAGCGTTTTCAAGGCAGGAACTAACGAGCTCATCGCATTTTAGAATTAATAAATACTTATTTTTCCTAACTTAGCCCGATGAATTGGTTAGACATTATTATCTGTATTGTTTTATTAATAGGTCTTTACAAAGGTTATTTGAACGGCTTTTTTGTAGAATTGACTTCATTAATAGCTCTCATTGCTGCTATTTATGGAGCTATCTATTTCTCTAACTTTGCTGGCGACTGGTTGCGAGAACAAGTGCAATGGGATGATGTATATATTACCATCGCTAGTTTTATCATCACTTTTTTAGTAATCATTTTTGTAATCACTTATGTAGGAAAGTTAATCACTAAGGTTGTAAAAACAGTACAGTTAAGTTTTATCAATAAATTAGCTGGTGCCGCTTTTGGATTGGTAAAAATGGCATTTTTGGCTAGTGTGATATTAATGTTTGTAAATTCTGCTAGTGGAGAATTTGATATTATTTCTACCGAAACTAAGGATAGCAGCATCGTTTTTGAACATATTGAACCTCTTGCTCCATTTCTTTTACCTAAAATTCTTGAGGAAGCAGACCGCGTGGATAGAAGATTGCGTGGTGATGATCGAGTTGATCAAGAGCCACAAGATGAGCTAGAAGAGCCACAAGATTCTACTTCTACTTTAGGTAATTTCTAAGGTTTTCCGATTCTTAGAAATAACTCTTCTTAAGATTGAAATGATCTCGCTTTCGCGAAAGCGGAATCACAAATAGCTGTAAATCATTGAGATGTGACTTTGGCATCATTTTCGTAATTCTAGTTATAACTTTTAAATACTACAATTATGAGAGCAATAACTACTTTTTTAGGATCTGCACTTCTCGCTTTAACTTTAACGAGCTGTGATACAGAAATTGTGATAGGTGATGGCTATGCTGGACCTACACTGAATGAGGTACTTGCTTCTAATGAAGTATGGTACGTAGATTTAAACAATACGCAAGGTATTCCTGATGCGCCATTTATGACGCAGGCATTTACTTTAAGTTTTGATTTTGGAACCTTGTATGCAAATAATAATCTTGTAGGCGTAGGAAGCGCAGGAGCAGGATTAGGTATAGATGTAGGTGCCTATGAAGCATCAGGTAGCCGTCTTTCTATTATTCATGATATAGATGGTCTTTATGACTTTGAGGTTGTGGTACGAGAATTTAATCGCATAGAATTAAGAGATTTATACAGCAACACGATTTATTATCTAGACGGTTATGATAGAAATAACTTTGATTATGATCAGTTGTTTTATGATAACATTCAATACTTCTTACAAGAATATCAAGCATGGGAAAAAGTTCATACCAGTCAAGTAGGAGCGCTCAATGAATTTGATCAAGAAAACTATTTGAGATTTTTTCCTGGAAATAATGCTGATTTTTTTGAAAGCTCTACAGATAGAAACGGACTAAGTGCAGGAAGCATCTATTGGGACTTTTCAGGTTCTTATAATGTTCAAGATCAAACACCTGGAAGTATTAACAAGCAATTAACTTTGGGTTATGATTTTTTAGGGAATGATTATTTCGATCTTTACATCGTGAATGACAACACCATAGAATTGTATCACGTGGACAGTGGTACAACCTATAGATTTAAAGGACGTGGTTTTATACAATTAAAAAATAAAAACGGCGTTAATAG
>NZ_MAAX01000137.1 GCF_002162835.1 Nonlabens dokdonensis | reverse complement strand
CTTTATTGACGCTGTAAGAGCATTTGCTATTATCATGATGCTACAAGGACATTTTGTAGACACTTTACTAGCAGTAGAATACCGTGATGAGAGCAATATCATATTTCAAATATGGAAATATTTTAGAGGTATTACGGCTCCTACTTTTTTTACTATTTCTGGTATTATTTTTACTTACCTGTTAATGAGGTCTAAGAAAAATGGTACTAGTAATAAACGTATTAAAAAAGGAATTACCAGAGGTATAATGCTTATTGCTATAGGCTATACATTGAGAGCGCCGGTTTTTGACTGGATTCAAGGAGTTTTTAGAGATTACTTTCTAATTGTAGATGTATTGCAGTGTATAGGCTTGTCATTATTAATTACGGTACTTATTTATTTAGCTACCTTTAAAAAGTCTGCAGTATTCTCAATTATTATGTTTTTACTAGCGACCATAGTATTTTTATGCGAGCCTCTATATCGCTCTTTAGACTTAAGTGACACGCCGTTATTTCTAGCTAATTATCTTACTAAATCTAATGGCTCAGTTTTCACCATTATACCATGGTTTGGTTATACGGCTTATGGAGCATTTATTGCCACTCTGTTTTATGAATTTTTAGAAAAGCCTAGATTTAAACTAGCACTACTGTCTGGCCTAGCTGTTATAGGTAGCGCACTTATTTTTAAATCGTCCTGGTTTTTTAATTGGATTTATTTAAAAACCGATTTTCAATTACTTAAAGACGTTGCTTATTACAATTACTTATTTACACGTTTAGGTAATGTTCTCGTTTTACTAGGATTATTCTATCTGTTAGAACGCTATATAAAACAATCGCTCATATTAAAAATAGGGCAGAAAACATTATCCATATACATTATTCACTTTGTTATAATTTATGGAAGTATTTCAGGAATCGGATTACATCAAGTTCTAGGTAAATCATTGAATCCTTATCAAGCAGTAATAGGAGCAATATTATTTGTAACTACGGTTTGCGCATTATCACTTTATAGAGTTAAGACAAATCATTTTGTGTATCAGCAAGTAAGAAAGTTTTGGGACAAGCGTATAAACTCTAGCCAAAGTATTTAAGCCTAAAATATGAGCATTTAAACGATTTAAAATGTTAACATTCTACATATTTCAGATTAGTTGACTATAAATATAAATTTGCAGCTTAATTAAACAATTAACCATGAATAAATTATTAGTTGGAGTTTTTGCTCTAGGATTAATTTTCACTACAAGTTGTAGAGAAGTAGAAGAAGGTATGAATGATGCTAAGGCTGGAATGGAAGAAGCTGGTGAATCTATAAACGACGCTGCTGGCGATTTAAAAGATGCTGCAAATGAAGGTATAGATAACATCAAAGATGGCGCTAAAGAAGCTGGCGAAGCAATCAATGAAGCAGGAAAAGATATTAAAGACGCTGCAAACGAGGGCATTGAGAATATCAAAGATGGTGCAAAAGAAGGAGCAAATGCCGTAGAAGGAGCTGCAAAGGATGGAATGGACGCTATGAAAGAAGCTGGCGAAAACATTCAAAGCGCTGCGAAAGACGGTATGAATAAAGCTGGAGATGCTGTTAATAAAACAGCCGCAGACACTAAAGCCACTGCTGATAAAGCTGCTGCAGATTTAAAAAATAAAATGAACGGAAACTAAACTTTTTTTCTTTCCCCAATTTAAAAACCGCTTTTAAAGCGGTTTTTATATGTTTAATATTCAGGGTTTTCTACTTGTTAAAGAATATTATAATAGCCAGCCATTTGATATAAAAAGAGTAATATTCCAGCAATGATTAAGTAGATATTACAGGCTTTATAAAAAGCTTGATAGCTGCTTTTTTTCTTCCATAATCTAATTAATAAAACAATAGGTATTAAAGCTGTAATTTGCCCTAACTCTACTCCTAGATTAAAACTTAAAATCTTTAAAAGAACTTGATCTGTTCCCATATCAAAAGATTGTAATCTAGTAGAAAGCCCCATTCCATGAATCAGTCCGAATAATAAAACCATTAAAAACAAATTAGGTGCTTTTACATTAAAGCACCTTTCAAAGCCTTTCAAGTTCTCAAAACCTTTATACAGCACACTTAAACCTATGATTGCATCTATGATATTTTCATTTACCTGAATTTTCATAAAAGTAGCTCCTATAAGCATAATACTATGGCCTATGGTAAATACGGTAATGAACTTTAAAATATCCTTTATGCTCTTCAAAAAGAAAATGACCCCAGTAAGAAATAGCAAATGATCGTAACCAGTAACCATGTGTTTGGCTCCTACCCATATATAAGAAAGCAAACCGCCGTTGTTGAGTATTTCTTGATCTCCTGAACTTACATCATGAGCAAAAACAACAACAGGAATAAAAAATAAACCAAGTGAAAGTAAAAGTTTGGGATTCTTAAACATCTTATTTTTTCCTATTAAACAAAAAGAAAAGAATTCCTACGAGAACAAAACTCCCGATCCAAAACACATAAGAAGGAATACCACCTTCTTCATGATCGTGGTGATCATGCTCTGCAGTATCATGACTGTGGCTTGCATTATCATGGCTATGATCGCCAGATCCTACTTGAAACGTAAGTGTTGCCCAATTGGACTCATGGGTTAACCCTTCTATAGTCGACTTTTCCATATGAATGGTTTTAAGAAACCATACTCCGCTAGAATCTAGGTTAAATTTCACGATCCCATTCTCATCTGTACGTACTTCTTTTAAGTCATCGTGAGAATGTTCTTCTCCTTCATTTTCATCATGAGAATGCTCTTCACCGCCATTATGAGAATGTGTTCCATTTTCAGCATGTTGATGGTCTTCTTTATTACCTATAAGGACCAGCTGATTTTTAAGAGGTTTTCCTCTCAACAGCAAACGCACTTCTAGATCATGACCTGCATGGATCTCATAAGGATTTTCTAAGGGTACAAATTCAATAGGGTAACCCAAAACTGTTTTCCAGTCTTCACTCCTATCATTTCCCACTTGAAAAATAGTCTTCACATGCTTAGAATATTTTTCTACCGCATCCTGATCGAGCTCGTTGTTATCCTTACGATATTGAAGCATGTCTACTACTCCATCGTGATCCAGATAGTTGTTAAACCGCTCGGCTTCCATTGCTATGTTTCTAGGCGCAGTAGAAACTCCAGCAATCCAAGTTCCTGATTTTCCAGTAGTAAAATCTAAGTAAGTACTCAAGTCTTTTTCAAACCATTGTGTAGAATCTACCTCAGTACGCTGGCCATTTCCTACCAGACTCACATCCAGCATTCTGTTGCGATCAATGGTATTTTCACTGTTTTCAAAAGTCCCATTTACTAATTCTATAACAGCTGGCATTTCTGGTTCCAGAAAGTAGTTATCTAATTTCAAGAACATGTCGTGACTGCATAGCAAAAGAATAGCAACAGCACCTAAAAGTATTTTCTTATTCATAATATCTGGTAAAAATCAATTTAACAAATATGAGGTAAATGCTCTTTTTGTCTTCTATACCACTGTCAAATTAGGAATATTATAACATAAAAGCCTACTTTAATAGAAGATTATATTATAATGAAGAGATGATTTAATTTGTAAAGACTTTATGGAGATTCCGCTTTCGCGAAAGCGGAAGAGCAGCTATCACCTAACCTAAAACCTAGTATTTTTTTCTTCATTCAACTTAAAATAAGACGACAGGTCTTATACTTGTATTTCTCGTAATGAATAAATACAAATACGTCCAAACCAACAAAAAATGTATACAAAAACAGCTGGATGAGTGAACTAGAAATCCCTATAACCGATGTCGAAAATTTTATCTATTGCCTAGAAGTAGTACCAGACGCTGATGTAATTGAAACTACAGAGGTTGTAAAAATCCTTGAAGACATCGCTTTAAATCAAAATATTACTAGTATCTATAAAGCTTGTGATACCATGGAAGACTTAGAAGAAAGTATAAGTAATTTGCTTTATGACGACCACAATTTCAAGGATTATGAGATCATATATCTAGTACTTCCAGGAGACGCAAATAACATATTAATCAATAATTATTATTACAGTATAGGTGAGATAGCAGAGCTTTTTGAAGGCAAATTAGACAATAAAGTCATTCACTTTTCAAACAAAAAATTATTAGACCTTACTGATGAAGAGTCACAATATTTTCTAGATGTCACTGGTGCGAGAGCTGTCTCTGGATACGGTTACTCCACAAATAGTATGTCCAGCGCGTTTACTATAGATCGTGTATTTTTTAGTTTGTTTTATGAAGATGATGATTTAATAGAAGTAGTAAAACGTATGTATGACAAACACAGCAAGTTGTGTAATGCGTTAGGTTTTAGACTGTACTATTAAACAGAAAATAGCCATCATAAAAAAAGCCCTTCATTTCTGAAGGGCTTTCATTCTGTGCGGATGACAGGAATCGAACCTGCACGCCGTGAAGCACTAGATCCTAAGTTTTGACCACTCATTTTTTCATTACCTATTTTACTCATCATCAAATGTTTATATTTCAAAATTCAGGTAAATATAATCAAAATGATACTCACCTATGATACTCACACAATGTTTTTTTGAAACATTTAAAAAGGAAAGCTATTTCTAGCTTTCCTTTCTTTATGAACTCTATTCGCATTACAAATGCTAAGCTTTAACGAACGCGTTACAAACGTGCGCGACGTGGGGTGTTGTTTTCTCTAATTCCATGATAGAAGCATTGAACAAAGTAATTAAACACCAATTCCTTTTTCATCAAGAAATCACTTCAAGAGAACAACTCACAAAATACCTAAATCAAACAGTTATAATCTATAACGAGCTAAGACCTCAAATGAATCTAGGTGGCAATACTCCTCTTGAAACTTTTAACGGACTTTCTATAGATTTATCTCAATACACCAGAGATTTTAAAGAACAAAAACAACTAAGAATACTTACCAATAGGAAAAATGCCTGTACTTTATATCACTAAAGAAATAATTCCTTAAAACGTATAAAAGGAAAGCCGTTTATGACTTCCCTTTTACACTTTCAAATACTATCTAAATAATTACTAGTTCTATTTCAATACAATCCCTTATAAGGAACACTCTATTTCAAAATAGCCTCGTAGGTTGCATGGCTGCACAAGAATATGACGTTTTAAAATACCCTTAAAGGTTGCATTGGGAGTTATTGAACAAAATAATTAAATTCAATATAAAACTTCCTATCCTTTAAAACTTCTTTCGTTTGTACTATGTGGTTAATTAGAATAGCTCTAAAGTTCTTTTTCCCTGTTTCTTTTGAATATATATCCAAAATAATATCATTTTCCAATCCATTCAACTCTAACACGTCCATATTCTTATCTGATAAATTCTTAATAGTATCTAAGGGAATTCGATTCTCATTTGTAAATTTTGGATCTAAATTATATCCATACTTAGGCACTAATAGATACGAATTACTTTTTTCAGAAATTGAATAATCGTTAAAGTAAAGATGAATTCTATTTTTTTGCCCCAACACTACAGTGTCTTCATACTTTTTGTAAAAATAATTCCCTCCGATAGTATCACCTTTTTTATCAAATATCCAGTTTTGGTTTAAATAAGACTTATTTCTAATATTTTTAAATTCGATAATTTCTTGTAGCTGCCTGTCTTTATACAATTTCCATCTACCTATAAGTATAGAATCGTTGAGCAAAGTTCCTTCTTTTCTTACATAACCATTA
>NZ_MAAX01000056.1 GCF_002162835.1 Nonlabens dokdonensis | reverse complement strand
CTTCGTACTCACGTACTTCTTTTTTACCTAATTGCTCTGCAAGGGCAACTTGAGCGGCACATTGATCCTTGATAGCTTCGTGTGCGGCTTTAATGGCAGCGATCATTTCTTCTTCAGAAATCTCTTCCATTTCACCTTCTACCATCATTACAGAGTCTGCACTAGCACCTATCATCATCTCTAAATCCGCAGCTTCTAATTGAGCATAACTAGGGTTGATAACAAATTCTCCATCTACACGTGCAACACGTACTTCAGAGATAGGACATTCAAACGGAATGTCAGATAATTGAATAGCAGCACTTGCAGCAAGACCAGCCATAGCGTCTGGCATTACTTCATCATCATGCGACATTAACTGAATCATCACTTGAACCTCTGCATGGTAATCTTTAGGGAATAATGGACGTAATACACGGTCTACTAGACGCATAGTAAGTACTTCTCCATCATTAGGACGTGCCTCACGCTTGAAGAATCCACCAGGATATTTACCGGCAGCGGCAAATTTCTCACGGTAATCTACAGTAAGTGGAAGAAAATCTAGTCCAGTAGATTTGTAGCTGGACACTACAGTTCCTAGAAGCATTGCTTTTCCACATGTGATCACAACAGATCCATGTGCTTGTTTTGCAAGCGCTCCAGTTTCGATAGTGATATCTGGCCCATTTGCCATTTTAATCACTTGTTTAAAAACTTGTGGTTTCATAAATATAATTAAACGTTAATCTCAAGTTGTGAGTAGAGAAGGCGTTTATGAAATTGAAGTTGAATTCGAATTAAAAATTTGAAAACACTTCGACAAGCTCAGTGTGACAAATTTCTAAGACTACATCAATTTAATTTCTTTACTTTATGAGAAACCAGCTTTTGTATTGTCGCGAGGATTTGTTTTAATTCTGCTTTCGCGAAAGCGGAATAGAGAAAAACTCTCTGTATAAAAATAAAAAAGGGGACATTAAGTCCCCAATTTATTACTTTCTTATTCCTAGTTCTTTAATCAACTCACGATAAGCAACGATGTCTTTCTTCATTTTGTAGTCAAGAAGAGAACGTCTTTTACCTACCAGCTTCACTAGACTACGCTCTGTGTTGTAGTCATGACGATTTGCTTTAAGGTGCTCAGTTAAGTGATTAATACGGTAAGTGAATAACGCGATTTGTGCGTCTGTGTTACCTGTGTCGTTTGCGTCTTTTCCGTACTTTGCGAAAATTTCTGCTTTTTTTTCTGGTGCTAAATACATGCCAAAATTATTATATAATGAATATTATGTATGTCAGACTATCTGACGGTGCGTCGAGATTCGTTCTCTAAGCGAATGCAAAAATACGATTTATTAATTATTTCTAATGTTTATAATGCTAATTTTCAATATTTTTAAAACTCTCACGATTTTAAGCGACGTTAAATAAAAGTTTACTGTCATAAATTCGTGAACTGTTTTTATTACTATTGCTCTAACAAAAAAAATCTTTTGAATAAAATTAGCTCCAACTGTCTTATAATTTTCACACGTAATCCTGAGTTAGGAAAAGGCAAGCGTAGGCTTGCTGCAACCGTAGGCGATCAAGCTGCACTTGATATTTATAAATTTTTGTTAGATCATACTCGATCTATCACTGGAGATCTTCAAGCGACTAAACAAATTTGGTACAGCGAGCAGGTTCATGAGAATGACGCATGGGATAACGATGTTTATGAGAAATACGTTCAAGAAGGTGATGATCTAGGAAAACGTATGAAAAGCGCTTTTCAAATGGCTTTTAATAATCATGATCATGTGATCATCATAGGTTCTGATATGTATGATATGTCTCAAGAAGATCTTGAAAACGCATTTCAACAATTAGAATCACACGACGCTGTGATAGGTCCTGCGCAAGATGGTGGTTATTATTTATTAGGTTTTACTAAGAAATTAGTAGAAGGTATCTTTGAAAACAAAGAATGGGGAACAGAAACGGTTCTTGCAGAGACGTTAAATGATCTCAAAAGCGTAAACTATGCCACTCTTGAGACTCGTAATGATGTAGATTATTATGATGATATTAAAGATATTCCAGAATTTCAACAATTTTTAAAACACATTTAATGCTTAGTAAAAAACAACTTACAGATTCTATACAATATTTACAATCACAAGGTTTTGATGCGCCCGAAGTAGGTATCGTCCTAGGTACTGGATTAGGTCAGTTAGTAGAAAGTATTGAGAACCAAAAAGTAGCTCATTACAATCAGATTCCCTCTTTTCCACTTGCAACAGTAGAGTTTCATACAGGAAAATTAATTTATGGCGATTTAGGTGGTAAAAAAGTAGTGGTTATGCAAGGTCGTTTTCATTTATATGAAGGTTATGATTTTATAGACATTACTTATCCAGTAAGAGTAATGCATGGTTTAGGGATTAAAAACTTGTTAGTTTCTAACGCTGCTGGAGCTATCAATATGGAAATGAAAAAAGGTGATATGATGCTTATAGATGATCACATTAACTTGCAAGGTGGCAGTCCATTGGCATTTAAAGGCGTTGCAGAATTTGGCGAGCGATTCACAGATATGAGCGCTCCTTATGATAAAGCGATGAATGAACAACTTAAATCTATTGCGTCAGAAAAAGGAATTACTCTTAGAGAAGGTGTTTATGCCAGCGTTGTAGGTCCACAATTAGAAACTAGGGCAGAGTATAGAATGCTCAAGATCTTGGGAGCAGATGCTGTAGGAATGAGTACGGTGCCAGAAATTATCGTAGCCAACCATTTAAACCTGCCGGTAAGTGCTATTTCAGTCTTGACAGATGAGTGTGATCCTGATAACTTAGCTCCAGTGGATATCGCAGAAATCATTGAGATTGCTGGTAATGCAGAGCCTAAAATGGTTGCCTTATTTAAAGGTCTTATAGAGCAATTATAGCTACCATATATTTTTGGCTGGCATTGTTTGAAGATAATCTCGCTTTCGCGAAAGCAAAAACATCATTATGAAATACGTATCAATTCTATTATTATTTCTTATAACGTCCTCTTGTATAGGTGGTAGCGATTTATATTACCAAACATTGAAGAAGAATCAAGAAATTCCATCTCAAAAAGGACAGTTGGATCATAGCAAATGGAACTCACTATTGAAAAAGTATGTAAATGAGGCAGGTTTTGTAGACTATGATGGTTTTAAAAAAGAACAAAACGAATTAAAAGAATATTTGACATATTTAAATTTGAATAGCCCGCAAAAATCATGGAGTATCAATGAACAATTTGCCTATTACATCAATCTGTATAACGCAGCTACAGTAGATTTAATTTTGACGAATGATATGCCAGAAAGTATCAAAGATATTGATGGGCCATTAGGGCAAGTGTGGCTTAAAAAATATATTCTAGTAAATGATAAAGAATATTCACTGGCTGCGATCGAGAAGAACGTACTTCAAAAAATGGGAGATCCTAGAATTCATTTTGCAATAAATTGTGCGAGTTATTCATGTCCTAAGTTGCAAAATAAGGCATTTACAGCAGCAAATGTTGATGCACTTATGGGTCAAAGCGCTCGCGAATTTGTTAACTCTGATAAAAATGATTTCAGCAATCCAGATGATCCTAAACTAAGTTCTATTTTTAAATTTTATACAGAAGATTTTACTCAAACAGGAATGACACTTGCTCAGTACATCAATCAGTTTGCTGAAACTAAAATTGCTGAAAAAGAGAAATATAATTTCAAGAATTATGACTGGTCATTGAACAAACAATGATCAAAAACCATCATCATTGTTCTTGCGTATATTTGACTGTATGATCAGTATTATAATTCCTGTACTTAATGAAGAAAACTCTATTATCGAGCTGTTAAAGCACCTTCAGAATAATGCAGTAAACGCATCATCGATGGAGATAATTGTAGTCGATGGAGGAAGTAAAGATGCTACGGTACAAAATGTTAAGAATTTTACTTCAAATTATAAAACAATCATTAAAATTGTTCATTCTGAAATGGGTCGTGGTACTCAATTGCATAACGGCTCAAAGGAAGCAACTCAAGATATTTTATATTTCCTTCATGCAGACTCTTATCCGCCTAAAAATTATGACCAGCTAATTATAGAAGCTGTGAGAAAAGGTCGTCCAGCAGGTTGTTTTAGAATGAAATTTATGAGCTGGCATCCTTGGCTAATAATTATAGGATGGTTTACACGTTTTTCATGGAAAGCGAGTCGTGGTGGTGATCAATCGCAATACATTACCAGAGAATTATACGATGAGATAGGTGGTTATAACACGCAAATTCCTATTTATGAAGATTATGATCTAATCGCTAGGTTATATGACCGCAATCAATATTATGTGATCCCTAAATGGTTAAAAACGAGTGCGCGCAGGTATCATGAAAAAGGTGTTCTACGATTGCAATGGTTTTACATCACCATTTATTGGAGGAAATATCGTGGTGCGTCTATCGATGAGCTTTATCAGTATTATTTGAGTAAATGCGATTAGATTTTCTAATGAGCATTCTGTTTAAAGTGGTAAAACTTTACTAGTAGTTAAATTTACAGGTATAGTCTGTGACCTGTCACTTAATCGGTTCAAAGCTACCGGTGCTTGAATGACTATTTCTTAATTAATGGTATTAATCTTTCTTTGACAAGTTTAATACTAACATTATGATACATAAATACATTAAGGTTCTTCTATTTTTCACTGCTTTATGGATACTTCAGTCCTGTATTGAGGATCAGGTCTGTACTGAAGAGACATGGTATCAAGATGCTGACGCAGACGGATTCGGTAACCCAAATAACGCCTTACAAGCATGCGAGCAGCCAGCAGGTTATGTAGAAGATAATACAGATTTTGACGATGCAAACGCTTCGGCTTTTCCTAATGCTATGGAATTGTGTAATGGAATCGATGATAATGGCGATGGAACAATAGATGAAAACCCTACTGACTGTGCTGCAGGAGAGGTTTGTGAAAATGGGAATTGTGTTCCAGCAGTTACCTACTACATAGATCAAGATGGTGATTTATATGGTGATGCTGCCACAACAATTATAGCTGGTAGCATGGCACCTAATGGCTATGTGTTAGATAGTACAGATTGTGATGATACAGATGCTGCAATTAATCCCGGAGCGACAGAGGTTTGTGGTAATGGCATAGATGATAACTGCGACGGCAATGTGGATGAAAACTGTATAGTCGTAGGAGCTCCATATCAAGGAGGTACCATCATATATGTCGATAGTACGGGACAGGCTGGCTTGATAGTTACAAATTCAGATATAGGAGTTGCAGACTTCAACACTGCAAAGACTAATTGTACTAACTTAATTGAAAATGGTTACAGTGACTGGTACTTACCTAACAGATTTCAATTACAACTTTTATATACAGAACGAGCAAACGTTAACGGTTTGTCTACAGTGAATTATTGGAGTGCAGCATTTTACAATCCCAACTCTATTTCTAACCCAACAGATGCTTATTATACAGATTTTTCAAATGGGGTTGAAGGATATGATAATATTAATATGGTCTTTAATTATAGAGCCGTACGAAACTTTTGAAGTAAATCTTCAAATTAAACTTTTAAGCCACCTAGTAAAAACTAGCCGGCTTTTGAATTCTTAAATAAAGTGAATGAACTTAAAAACCTATCTAGTTTCATTTAAAATATAAGTAGAATTGAAAAGCTGAAGTTTTTATAGAAGCAAGCTCATTTTGATACTTCCTACTCCTTTGTCAACTCAGTAAACATCGTTTCTAGATTCTTATTTCTTTTATTAAGTG
>NZ_MAAX01000001.1 GCF_002162835.1 Nonlabens dokdonensis | reverse complement strand
CCCATCTTACCGGTTGTTCTTCACCTACAAATTTTTGCTCATCACTATCCCAACCAGTAGCTGCGTATAACTTTTGAATTTCCTTATTATAGTCTATACCATATTCTTCCATTCCTTCTTGATACGTAGACTGAGCAACTTCACCTATGGATTTGTGACAGTTCATACACACGTTTAATGAGGGAATACCTGAATGCTTAGATTCTCTAGCACTCGAGTGACAGTACTTACAGTCTATCTGACTAGTTCCAGCATGAATCCTATGTGAATAATGTATAGGCTGGATAGGAGCATAACCTTGATCTACACCTACACTCATAAGAGCTCCGTATGCGAAGTATGCACTAGCCAACAATAAAAAGATAGAAGAGACAAGAACTAAGAATTGATTCTGAACAAAAGCTTTCCAGATCGGAGTACGCTCTTCCTCAACCTCAAATTCGGTTTGTATACCATTTGCCTCAGCAAATCTTTTAAGAGTTTTGTTAACAACAACAAGTAAAACCACTAATAAAAGTAACACTATAGCAAGCGCCCCTAATATTATATTATTAGTCATCGTATTATCTCCTGACCCAGCAACAGCTCCACCTTCAGCACCAGCAACAGCAGCTACAGGCGCAGGCTTCTCAGTATCAGTGTAAGCAAGTATATTATCAATATCTAAATTGCTCAACTGCTCAAAAGAGTTCATGTTCTGCTGACCATACTCATTATAAACCGCAACTGCCTGTGGATCTCCAGAGGCTATTAATTTTGCAGAATTTTTGATCCACTTGTACAACCATTCACGCTCGTACTTTTGACTCACTTGAAATAACGCTGGACCTACCGCCTTTTTATAAAGCTTGTGGCATGATGCACAATTTGCTTTAAAAAGAGCTTCTCCTAACGCGGCATCGCCGCTACTACTTGCTTCTACAGGCGCCGCTGGCACACCATCTGAGGTGGTTGCATCTTGACCGTAAACCGCTATCGATGATAACGTTACGAACAAGAAGGCTAGCAAAAATTGCCCTGCGGAAAAATGTAATCTCCTATTTATCATCTTGTTTAATGAATATTACAATAACTTTGGCACGATAATTACAGTATTTTACTGAATCGTAAATGCGACTGCAAAAATAGGTTATAAATCATTTATTTTTGCCCTTGACAATCACATAGAAAATAATTTATAACAATTCTAAATAGTTTTACCACACTCAGGTTAAAACTTCCCCATTAACCGCTATGACTATAAAACAGCTTAAAAATTCACTCAGCATTATCGCACTCTTGTTAATTGTATCACAAGGTTTTGCGCAAGAAAATAGACCTGTAAAAAAACAAAAAGTAGACGAATTAGTCTCCACTAAAATCGCAATGGATAAAGCAGGTGATTTTAAAGATCGATTCACCATCCAACTGTTTTATGGTGAGCGTAATAAGGCTATAGCTACTAAACAAAAATACGATCGATTAAACATGCCTTGGAAATCAGAATTAAAGTGGGAATCTCCTTACCATAAAATATGGGTAGGGACATTTAGAAGTAGGCTTGAAGCTGATAGAGCTTTGTTAAAAATTAAGGAGGAATATAAAGACGCCTTTATCTTAAAGCCATAATCTTAGCTTCATTTATAAATTACAGACTTCAGTCATTGTAGGCAAATCTTAAAACTAAATCCAGTTCACTCTATTGTATAAAATAAAAAGAGCGCTTTAATAAGCGCTCTTTTTTAATTGATTGTGATATCTTAATTATCACTTTTATCTTCTATCTCTTTTACTAAGTACACGTACACCGGGAAGTGATCACTAAAACCACCTGTAAAAGTCCCATCTGCAAAGCTACGTAGTGGATAACCCTTGTATCGTCCAGTTTTATTCATCATAAAACTTGGGTTGTAAATATTTGCGTTATAATACACATACCCATCTTGACTCGCTTCACTAAGTAAAGGATATGTGAACATAATTTGATCAAAGATACCTACAGCATCACGATAAGCAGTAGTTCCAAAACCATCTTTACCCATACGCATGTAAGGATTATAAATCATTTGAGGACGTACTTTTTTACGATCTTCTTGAGCATTTAAAGTAACCTTTACACTTTTATTAGAAGGATAATCATTTAAATCTCCCATTATTACAACCTTAGACATAGCATCTATACTGTGTAAAGAATCGATTACCTTTTGATTTAAAGCTGCAGCAGCAACGCGATTAGAGCGACTCTTCTGCTCTCCTCCACGTCTTGATGGCCAGTGATTAACTATAAAAGTCATTTTATCACCGTCTAATTCACCTGTAACAACAGTTTGATCGCGAGTATAAATGCGCTTACCACTACTCTTATCATAGATTAATAATTCCTTGCTCTCACTATTTAAAACTCTGAAATCACTTTTCTTGTATAATAGTCCTGTATCAATACCACGTCGGTCTGGAGAATTAAAATGCACAATACCGTAGTCATATTCAATAAGCAAAGGGTGATTTACAAGATCTTCAAGAACCTTTCTGTTTTCAATCTCACAAACACCTAAGATAGACGGAGCTGTTTGCGACTTCTCTGAACCTATTTTGCGTATTACACGAGCCATAGAAGTCAATTTTTTCTGATACACGTTAGCACGTACTCCTTCAGCCATTTCCATAATTGGACTAGCCTCGTCATTTATACTTGTATCATCTTCGATATCAAAAAGATTCTCTAAATTATAGAAAGCGACTGTTTTAACCTTGTACTGCTTTGCTTTAGTAGAGGTTTGTGCTGTTACCGCTTTCGCGAAAGCGAAAACACACAACATACTCATTAATAGTTTTTTAATCATTTTTATTAAGGTGTCAAAAGTTATATTATTGTAAACTCTTATACAATTTGCGCGCCAAAGGTACGCAACTGAATAGAAAATCGTAGTTTTGCCCGCTTTTCATAACGAAATCTTAATATTAACAAATGATAAACAAACAATTTAACAAACTTCTATTAGTTGTTTTTATGCTTGTATCCAGTTTAGGTATGGCACAAGAACTTCTTAAAGGTAGAGTTATCGATGACAGCACCGAGGAACCTATACCTGGTGTGACAATTAGTGTAAAGGGATTAAAATTTAATGCTACTACTGATGCCAACGGTTACTTTGTCGTAACTGGCGCTATTCCTGTAGGTGATCAAATGATTACTGTAAGCAGAAGTGGTTATTATACTAAAACTATTCCGGTTGTAATAGACGCATTAGGCGTTGTAGATCTGGATCCAATTTATTTGCAGTTAGATAATTCAGACATCACGCAGTCACAAGGAGTGATTTCTTTAACTGAGAATGACCTTGCTGATGATGAAAACGCTGCTAATAATGTTTCTGGACTATTACAAGCATCCAGAGATCAATTTTTACGTGCGGCTGCATTTGACTTCAGTGCTACCTTCTTTAGACCTAGAGGTTTAAATAGTGAAGATGGAAAGGTGCTTATTAATGGAATAGAGATGAATAAGCAATTCTCTGGTAGACCACAATGGAGTAACTGGGGTGGAGTTAATGACTTACAGCGCAATCAAAACTTTACAATGGGTCTTAGTGCTGCAGACAATAGCTTTGGTGGATATGCCGGTGTACAAAGCATAGACATGAGAGCTTCTCAACAACGTGCAGGAACTCAAATTTCTTTTGCGAGTGCAAACAGAAGTTACCAAGGTCGTTATATGGTCTCTCACCGTTCTGGCTTATTGAATAATGGCTGGTCATTTGCGGTAAACGCCTCTAGAAGATCTGGAGATGAAGGTTATGTAGACGGTACATTATATGATGCCAATTCTTTAGGACTTTCTGTAGAGAAAAAATTAAACGATTCTCACTCCATTAATTTTACAGGACTATATACACCTAATAGACGTGGAAGACGTACTGCTATCACTCAAGAAATTGAGGATCTTAAAGGTATTAAGTATAATCCATTTTGGGGTATGCAGGATAATGTTGTGCGCAACAGTAGAATAAGAGAAATAGACGAACCTATTTTTATGTTGAACCACTACTGGACTGTAAATAGTAAATTAAAAATTAATACTAATGTAGGGTATCAATTTGGTAAAATAGGAAATACACGTATTGATAATGGAGGTACTAGACTTGTAACTCTTGATGGTCAAAATTCTTATGTAGGTGGAGCGAGAAATCCTAATCCTGATTACTATCAAAATCTTCCTAGTTACTTCTTAAGAAATGGTCAAGACCCTATAGATTTTCAATATGCTTATCTAGCCCAGCAAGAATTTATCAATGATGGACAACTAGACTGGAACAGCTTATATGAAGCAAACAGAAGTTTAAGAGAAAATGGTGGTAACTCATTATATGCTATTCAAGAAGATCGTATAGACGACAAGCAATTGATGGTTAATACAATCGTTACTGCTGATCTTACGGACAATATCCTATTTAACGGTGGTATAAGATATCGCAATCTTAATAGCGAGAATTACGCCATGATCAACGACCTACTAGGTGGTACAGGATTTTTAGACGTAGATTTCTTTGCAGAAGAAACTAATAACATCAACCTTGATGATGCAGCTCAATCTAATGTGAGAACACCTAACAGAATAGTAGGTGTAGGCGATCGATACAAATACAACTATGAGATAAATGCAGATGTATTAGCAGCATTTGCTCAAACTCAATTTAAAACTAAAAAAGTTGATTTCTTTGTAGCAGGAAATGTTACAAGAACAGAATATCAAAGAGACGGTAAATATGAAAATGGAAACTTTCCAGGTTCTCAATCATTTGGAAAAAGTAAAAAATTAGAATTTACAGACTTTGGTGTAAAAGGTGGTGCTACTTATAAAATATCTGGTCAGCAATTTATTGATGTAAATGCAGCTTATATCTCGCAAGCACCTACAATTAGAAACTCATTTAGTAATGCTAGACAGAATAATGAAACTATAGTAGGCCTTGAGTCTCAAAAGTCATATAGTGGTGATTTAAGTTACATTTATACTACACCTATAGTTAAGGCTAGATTAACTGGTTACTACACACAGTTTACTGATGGAACTGACATAGGTTTTTACTTTACTGAAGGCTTAACTGGACTACCTCTAGATGATGGTAGTGCATTTGTACAAGAAGTTGTTACTAACATAGAGCGTCGTAATGTAGGTATGGAATTAGGTCTAGAAGTTCAAGTAACTCCTACTATTAAACTTAAAGGTGCTGCTGCCATAGGTCAAAATGTTTTCACTAATAATCCTGATCTATATCTTACTAGTGATGACTTTACCGGTCAATTAACATTTGGCGATGGAAAGACTAACATTAAAGATTATCACGTAGCCGGTGGACCAGAGACTGCTTTACAAATAGGTTTTGAATACAGAGATCCAGAATACTGGAACGTAGGAGTTACAGCAAATTATTTTGCTAACGGCTATGCAGATATAAGTAATTTAAGAAGAAGTGCTAACTTTAGATTAGATTATGATGGTATAGAGTTTAACGATTTTGATCAGGAAGTTGCAGATGATCTTTTGAAGCAAGAGCAGTTTGATAATTATATGCTTTGGAATGTAATAGGTGGTAAGTCTTGGAGAATAGACGATAAGTTTGTTGGGTTCTTTGCGACTATCAACAATGTATTTGACCAAAAGTATAAAACAGGAGGATTTGAGCAATCTCGTAATTCTAACTTTAGATCTGTTAGAGATGATGCAAACAATCCACAAGAAGTATTTGCGCCACGCTACTTCTTTGGTAATGGAACTACTTATTACCTAAACGTATATTTAAGATTTTAATAAGCAATGATGAATTTATTTAATAATAATATTATGAAAAATATCCACAAACTTTTTGCAATTGCTGTGCTTTCAGTAATTACATTCTCATGTGTTG
>NZ_MAAX01000200.1 GCF_002162835.1 Nonlabens dokdonensis | reverse complement strand
TACATAACAACAAAATAAATATTAATACCCATAATTCCATATTCACTATGCCTACAGAGCAAATATCTATAAAAGGGAAGCACAACACCGCAAATGCAATGGCTGCTTCTACTACTGCAAAACTTTTGCAAATAAGAAAGGAAACTATAAGACAAAGCCTTACTTCTTTCGAAGGAGTAGAGCACCGTCTAGAAAATGTCCTTAAAATCAACAAAGTACAATATATTAATGATTCAAAAGCTACCAATGTTAACGCGACATATTACGCGCTTGACAGTATGGAGCAACCTACCGTATGGATAGTAGGAGGAGTTGATAAAGGTAACAATTATAAGGATCTGTACAGCCTTGTTAATCGTAAGGTAAAAGCGATAGTTTGCCTAGGAACTGATAATTCTAAGATAGTTGAAGCGTTTGGGAACTGTGTGGAACAAATGGTGGAGACTAGTAACATGGAAGATGCGGTACGTGTGGCATATAAACTAGCGACTGCTGGTGATAACGTTCTTTTAAGTCCAGCTTGTGCAAGTTTTGATTTATTTCAAAATTATGAGGATCGCGGTCGTCAATTTAAAAATGCAGTAAGAGGATTATAATTTGAAGGTTAAAAACTACATATCTGGTGATACCTTTCTATGGGCGCTTGTAATTATATTACTAGTGTTTTCCTTTTTACCTGTATATAGCGCCAGTGCAAACCTGGCTTATATAGGTCAAGGTACTGGTAATACAACCAAGTATTTAGTTAAACATTTTGGTCACATTATTATAGGACTAGGACTACTATACGCCGTGCATAAAATACCCTATAGATATTTTAGAGGTCTAAGCGTTTTGTTGATCCCAGTTGTGGTGATTTTACTAATTTATACTGCAATGCAAGGTACTGTTATGGGTGGTGCTAGTGCTAGTAGGTGGATGACGGTTCCAGTAATAGGAATGAAGTTTCAAACCAGCACTTTTGCTTTTGTAGTATTAATGGCTTACGTTGCAAAATATCTTGCTTCCATAAAAGATAAAGAGGTGACTTTTAAGCAGTCCTTATTACCGCTGTGGTTACCAGTAGGAATTATACTTGTCCTTATTGTACCTTTTAATCTGTCAACTGCAGTGCTCATTTTTACTATGGTATTGCTGACTTGTTTTATAGGTGGCTATCCATTGAAATATTTAATGAGTATAATAGGTATAGGCTTTTTATCAATGACTCTTTTTGTATTAACGGCAAAAGCTTTTCCAGGTGTTTTTCCTAATCGTGTAGATACATGGGTATCGCGTATTGAGACTTTTGGAGGTGAAGGAGATGCTGACACAAATTACCAAGTAGAGAGAGCAAAAACAGCTATTGCCAACGGATATCCTTTTGGAGTAGGGCCTGGTAAAAGTGTTACTAAACATGTTTTACCCCAATCGTCAAGTGATTTTATCTTTGCCATTATTTTAGAAGAGTTCGGCCTAATAGGAGGTTTAACCATACTAGCATTGTATCTGTTTTTCCTTTTCAGACTTATAATTATCTCTACTAAAGCAGGAACTGTTTTTGGACAGTTACTCGTCATAGGAGTAGGTTTTCCTATTATTTTTCAAGCGCTCACTAACATGGCAGTAGCCGTTAATTTGATTCCAGTTACAGGACAAACTTTGCCCCTAATAAGTAGTGGAGGAACTTCTATATTAATGACTTGTATGTCTATAGGAATTGTCTTAAGTGTAAGTGCAAAAAGAGACGAAGAGAAAATACAAGAAAAAACAAAAGATGAAGAAATGAACCCTTTAGATGTACTCAGTGAAGCCATATAAAATTATCATATCAGGTGGAGGAACAGGTGGACACATCTATCCAGCGATTTCTATTGCAAATGAATGCAAAAGAAGATGGCCAGATTGTGATATACTTTTTGTAGGAGCAAGCGACCGCATGGAAATGGAAAAAGTTCCTGCTGCTGGATATACAATTAAAGGATTATGGATAAGTGGCATTCAAAGAAGTTTATCTCTCAAAAACTTAGCTTTCCCTTTTAAAGTCATTAAAAGTTTAATTGATTCTCGTAAAATCATTAGAGACTTTCAGCCGGACATAGCAATAGGAACAGGTGGTTTTGCTAGTGGTCCATTGCTTTTTATGGCAAATAAAATGAGTGTTCCAACTTTAATTCAAGAACAAAATTCTTATCCAGGCATCACTAATAAATTACTGAGCAAAAAAGTGGACAAGATTTGCGTGGCAAGTACAGGTTTGGATCGTTTTTTTCCTAAGGAAAAGATAGTTTTAACAGGTAATCCAGTCCGTCAGGATCTATTGGATATCTCTAAAGTTAAAGAAGAAGCTCAAGAATATTTTAATCTTGATCCTGATAAAAAAGTGCTTCTAGTTTTAGGTGGTTCCTTAGGCTCCAGGCGTATCAATAAATTAATAGATACCTACAAAGAGCACTTGATGGAAGAAGTGCAGGTTATCTGGCAATGCGGTAAAATTTATTACGATGAGTACAAGAATAAATCAAGTCATGATTTGAGTGTTTATAAATTTATTGATAGAATGGATCTTGCCTACGCTGCTGCAGATTTTATTATCTCACGAGCTGGTGCAGGATCTATATCTGAGTTAAGTATTGTGGGAAAGCCCGTAATATTTATTCCGTCACCGCACGTGGCAGAAGATCACCAGGCTAAAAATGCCTTGGCAGTCGTAGAAAAAAATGCGGCACTTATGATCAAAGAGCAAGATCTTGATCAAAACTTTTTACCTATTTGGAATGGACTTATTGCCGATGCGATTTTGCAAGACAAGCTTTCATCAGGTATTAAAAATTTAGCCTTGCCAGAAGCTACAAATGATATAGTTAACGAGATAGAACAATTACTTAAATGAAAGAGCTGCAACACATAACGCACTTTTATTTCATAGGTATCGGCGGCATCGGGATGAGTGCTCTCGCTCGCTATTTGAATGAACAAGGTAAACACGTAGCTGGGTACGATCGTGTTACAACTGCTCTAACGGTAAAACTAGAAGAAGAAGGCATCGATATTCATTACACAGATGATTATGAAAAAATAGATGAAGCCTACAAAAATAGAGATACATCACAAGTCATTTATACTCCTGCAGTACCAGTAGATTTTGGAGAATTAGTCCGCTTTCGCGAAAGCGGAATCACCACTATCAAACGTGCTCAACTTCTAGGTCAGATCTCTAGAACAATGACCTGTCTCGCTATTGCTGGGACGCATGGGAAGACCACAACTAGCGCGATTTTGGCGCACTTACTTTATAAAAGCGATGTGAAAGTAACGGCCTTTTTGGGCGGTATACTTGAAGAGTACCGTACTAATTATCTATGTTCTGGAACAGATGTTATGGTAGTGGAGGCTGACGAGTTTGACCGTTCTTTCATGCAATTAGATCCAGACATCGCTGGCATTACTGCCATGGATGCAGACCATCTGGATATCTATGGAGATGTGGCCACATTTGAAAAAACCTTTCATGATTTTGCGCATTTACTTGATGGAAAAAAACTTTTAGTAAATGAGAGTTTAGAGCTCAAGGGAATTAAAGTAGGTCTAGGAACCGGAGATTATAAGGCGTTAAATGAGGTGATAATAGATGGAGCATATCATTTTGATTTACAAACACCTAATGGCAAAATCGATAATTGCTTATTAAAATTACCTGGAAGACATAACCTAAGTAATGCTATTCTTGCTATGGCGGTGGCTCTAGAATATGGAGCAAACCCTGAAAAACTGAAACTAGCCTTGTCGTCTTTTCAAGGTGTTGAACGTAGATTCACTTATAGAATTGATACTAAAGAGCGCGTTTTAATAGATGATTACGCGCACCATCCTACAGAGATAGAAGCTGTGTATCAAGCGGTGACAGAAATGTATCCAGAAGAGGAGAAGTTAGTTTTGTTTCAACCGCATTTGTTTTCTAGAACAAAGGATTTCATGGATGAATTTGCACAAGCCTTAGGTAAGTTTGATAAAGTAGGTTTATTAGATATTTATCCCGCAAGAGAATTACCTATAGATGGGATAAATTCTATCGCGTTATGCCAAAAAATAAATGCTTTAGAACATACTCCAGAAATAACTACGGTAGTAGAAAAAGCAGATATCGAGGAATTTATACAAGAAATGGGTGTAAGAATAGTTCTTATGTTAGGTGCTGGTGATATAGGTGTAGAGATCAATAAAATAACTCAAAATTGGGCCGATGCATAGACTTATAAACCTTATAAAACTAGTGTGCGTAGTGTTTTTAGCCATAGGTCTATATGCATTTGCATCGCATAGATATAAGACCAGAACTTTGTCTGGTGTAAGCATCACATTTACAGATTATAGTGACCCATTGATATCAGAAAAAAACGTTAATAAATTGTTGATACAAAATAACGATACTGTTAAGAACCTGATCATAGAAAATTTAGATTTGAATAAGAGTGAATTACGACTTGTTGATAACGCAATGATCAGAGATGCAGAGGTTTCTGTTTCCTTAGATGGATTGCTTAAAGCTGTTGTGCAACCTAGAAAGCCTATCGCTAGAATCATGGGAAGTACAAATGCCTATTTAGATCAAGATAATTTAATCATGCCTTTGTCAAAGGAACATACAGTGAATGTCCCGTTGGTTTATGGATTTAATGAAAAGGTACAAGATCAAACTTACGAGTTGATCAATCGCATACGTAGTGAGGAGTTTTTGAATTCTTCATTTACCCAAATTGATTTTGATAAAGATCAAGAAGTGACTTTATCAGTACGAGCGTTTGATTTTAAAGTGAAGTTAGGGAAAGTGGAAAAACTAGACCATAAAATGATTAATTATCAAGCACTTATTGCTAAGATGCAAAAAGATAACAGACTAGATGAGCTTAAAACAATTGATTTGCGATTTGATAATCAAGTAGTAGTAATTAAAAAGTAGGAAAATGGAACAACAAGAATATGCAGTAGGGCTGGATATAGGTACAACAAAGATTGTAGCTATGATAGGTCGCAAAAATGAATACGGCAAACTTGAGATTCTAGGTGTAGGGAGATCAAAAAGTTTAGGAGTACATCGAGGTGTAGTAAATAATATTACTCAAACTATTACTTCTATCCAGCAAGCCGTTAGTCAGGCAGAGGCTGTAAGCGGTATAAAGATTAAAGGTGTAACAGTAGGAATAGCTGGACAACACATTAGAAGTCTACAGCATAGTGATTATATCACCAGAGGAGATAGCGAGGTTGTTATTAATCAAGATGATATTGCAAAACTTTGCAATCAGGTGTTCAAATTAGTAATGCTTCCAGGAGAAGAGATTATACATGTATTACCACAAGAATATAAAATCGACGGACAGTCTGACGTAAAGGAACCTGTTGGAATGTATGGTGGTAGATTAGAGGCAAATTTTCACGTAGTTGTAGGTCAGGTAGCTTCCATACGTAATATCTATAGATGTGTAAAAAGTGCTGACTTAGACCTAAAGAAAATAACTTTAGAACCACTTGCTAGTGCAGACGCTGTATTGAGCCAGGAGGAAAAAGAAGCTGGTGTTGCACTTATCGATATAGGTGGTGGAACCACAGATCTTGCCATTTTCAAAGATGGAATCATTCGTCATACGGCTGTCATTCCTCAAGGTGGTAACATCATCACTCAAGATATTAAGGAAGGTTGCTCGATCATTGAAAAACAAGCCGAATTACTAAAAACAAAGTTCGGTAGTGCGTGGCCTGGAGAAAATAAAGAAAACGAGATCGTCTCTATTCCAGGTTTAAGAGGTCGTGAACCTAAAGAGATTACACTTAAAAACTTAAGTAAGATCATTCACGCTCGCGTTATCGAGATACTTGAAACTGTATTTGTTGAAATTAAGAATTACGGTCATGATGAGCCTAAAAAACAACTGATTGCAGGTGTAGTTCTTACTGGTGG
>NZ_MAAX01000065.1 GCF_002162835.1 Nonlabens dokdonensis | reverse complement strand
GATGTGGTAAATGTATCCTATGATGACAAAGGCAACATAATTCATAAAGAATTGAGAAATGAAGAAGGCGTTATTATAAGTATAGTAAAACGCTCATTTATATACGACTAACCATACCGCATGACGCACCTAAATAATTATAGCCTATTTACATAATAATTGTTCACTTTGTAGTTACAGCTTTAAAAAAAGAACTCTTGGTATCTTCTTTAATTGTTTTAAACCTACAGCCATATCAACTAACTTTGAAAAAAAATCACAATGAGAATAAGCTTAAATAAAGATCTAGAAATCTCAAGATTAGTATTAGGAATGTGGAGATTACTGGACTGGAATAAAACAGACCAAGAATTACTTTCTTTTATCAAGGAATCCATGGAGCTAGGTGTCACCACTTTTGATCATGCAGATATTTACGGAAATCATGAATGCGAGGGCGCTTTTGGTAAGGCTTTAAAACTAGAACCATCATTGCGAGATCAAATGGAAATAGTTACTAAATGTGGTATAAAACTGCAAACGGACAAATTTCCCGATCGCAAAGTAAAATACTATGATTACAGCTCATCTTATATTATACAACAAGCTGAGGAGTCTTTAAAAAATCTAGAAACAGATCATATAGATGTTTTATTACTGCATAGGCCATCACCATTTTTTAATCCTGAAGAAGTTGCTGCTGCATTTGATCAACTTCTTTCTAGCGGTAAAGTACGCCACTTTGGAGTTTCAAATTTCTTGCCAGAACAATTGCAGTCGCTTCAAAATTATCTGGATATTCCTTTAGTTACTAATCAAATAGAAATATCTCCGTACTGTCTAGAACACTTTGAGAATCAAAATATAGACTATTTGATAGGTAAAAAGATTGCTCCCATGGCATGGTCACCTCTCGCTGGTGGTGAGTTGTTTAATCCTAAAACTGACAAAGGAAAAAGAGTTCATGCAGTGCTTCAAAATATTACAAATGATCTAGATAACATATCTCTAGATCAGGTAATCCTGCAGTGGTTATTGATGCATCCATCGCGCATTATTCCAGTGCTAGGAACTGGTAAAATCGATAGAGTTCAAAGCGCTGTAAAAACTATGCAAGTTAAACTAACACTCGAGCAATGGTTTGAAATTTATATTGCCGCAGCTGGACAAGAATTACCTTAATATAAGAAAATAGCAAAGCCTCTAATCTTCAAATAGTTTAGAGGCTTTTTTCAGGTAGTTTAATGACCGTCTAATTAATTGCAATCGTATTTATTAATAATCTAGAAACACTTTTAATTAATTGTGCTTTGTGTTTATCTAGCTCTCTTTCTTCAAGTTTATTTTTAGGTTGTGAAAGATCTGGTTCTATAATAGGTTCTTGTACTACGTATTTATAATCCCATGGATCTTTAGAAAACCGTGGCGTATCAAAGGTTAAACGTTCTATATCTTTAATCAGCGCATACTGCTCGTCTTCTAGCTTTCTTATTTTACTTTTTAGTTCATTTTCAGCTTTTTCCATTTCTTCTTTACTCTCATGTGCTGTACTAGGATTCATGGCTAAATTATAACTAGAACGTAGTTGACCTTGTACTTTCTTTAGACGTTGTTCTTTTGATTTTAACTTGCGATTGTAGTCAGATATTACCCCATTTACTTCATTATCATTTGCGACCTTTTTAGTGACATTGATGGTTACTTTAACTTCATCTGCCGCCCAAGATTCAATTTCATAACTTCCTAACCATACGATGCTACCGCTTTTAATCTCAATCAATTTTGCATTTAAACTGGACTGAAACCAGTTAGCACTTATTTGAGCTGGTAAAGAATAAGGTAACTTGCCAAAACTTAATCCAGTATTATCTATCATAAATTTTTGAACTTCTGGAAGATCCTGTATTGATAATTTACGGTCTCCAGCTTTACCCATTTTAACTTCATTAATTTGCAATAAGTAATCTGCCTGGTCTGCTCCTGTTTGAGCTGCTCTTATTACCTCAGCTATATCATTCATTTCATTTTCATCACGTTTTTTACCTGGTAGAGCTCTTTGACTGTGTTTATCTACTGCATCGATTTGTGTTTGATATTCTTGAAGGGTTAATTTTCCATCTTCAAATTTATTTTTGAGATCTGTTTTAACAACCTCATACTCGCCATTTTCTAGGGCTCGTTCTGTCTGGCTGTCCCATAGCCATCCACGTTGTCCATACTCGGCTTTATCCCTTAAATCTCTAAGCTTTGCCTCAAATTTAGAACGATCTAGAACTGAAAAACCTTTACGCAAAAGATCTTTTTCTACATACTGTTCTGCTTCATTATAGTATCCTGATGTTCCAAAAATACTTTCATCATCATCACCTTCTTCAAATTTTCTTTGTTTACCAGACTCCTCAGCAGGTACGGCGATAATGACAGATGGTCTTGAACCATTAGATGCCGTTGCTCCAGGACTGTTTACATAATTCCCTTCATCTGGTAAGCTTTCCTCAAATAAATTTATTTTAAGTTGTAGCTGCTTGTCACCAGGAACACTCAATGGATCTAGTAACTTATACTCTGGAACCTCAGGAATGGCAGGTACTCTTTCATATAATGGATCCATTATTTTTTTACTACAGGCAACGAGAGACATGACGACTAGTAGAACTATTGCACCACGTTTGGCAAACAATTGGGTAATTTTAAACATAACATATTAGGTTTTGGCATTAGTTGTTTAACATGAACATTAGTTAGCATTAACCCTAACTATCAATTAGTTCACTGCCAAATGTCCTAAAACTTACAGGCTTAAGAAATACCCATTACTAAGTATATTTCATGTTACCTATGCAAAAAAAAATTATAATCTCGCTTTCGCGAAAGCGAGAACTTCATAAACCAAATCCCTAGATCGTACCTTTGTATCTTAAACAAGAAACGTGGCAAGAAGAGTTCCAGCATCTATAAAAGAACAAAGTAAAAAAGGCAAGACATTCTCCTTTAGCGCATTGAAAACACTGCCTAGATTTTTTAAAGAGATATGGCGTGTAAGCCCTAAATTGTTTGTAACCAATTTCTTAGCTAGATTACTCACAGCAGTAAGCCCAGTAGTGTTGCTTTGGGTAGGAAAATTAATCATAGACGAAGTAATTTTTCAAATTTCACTAGATGTTCAAGATTTATCTCAATTATGGACCTATGTAGCCATAGAATTGAGCGTTGCGGTTCTTGCTGACTTACTGAATAGATTAATTAACCTCACTGATGGTTTAATAGGTGATTTATATTCTAACGCCTCGTCAGAGAAAATTATTAGAAAAACAAATGAGCTCACATTAGAACAACTGGAAGATCCAGATTTTTATGATAAACTTGAAAGAGCGAGGCAGCAAACTAGTGGTCGCGTAGGATTAATGAGCGCTTCTTTAAGCCAAATACAAAGTATTATTTCTATAAGTTCTCTCATAGCTGGATTAATTTACTTTGAGCCTTTATTGATCATTTTACTGGTATTGAGCATCATACCTTCATTTATTAATGAGGCAAAATACAGTTCACATCGTTATTCTGTTGCGAGAAGCTGGACAGCAGAGCGTCGCGAGCTGGACTATTTGCGATTCATAGGAGCTAATAATCAAACCGCAAAAGAAGTTAAACTTTTTGGCTTGACAGATTACATCGCTGGTCGCTTTAAAAAGTTATCTGGAGACTATTACGAGATCAATAAAAAGCTTTCTTTAAAGCAAAGCCTTTATGGATCTCTTTTTAATATTCTAGGGATACTATCTTATTACGGTGCTTATATTTTTATCATTTTTAAGGTTATCTCTGGAACATTATCAATAGGAGAACTTACTTTCTTATCAGGCTCGTTTAATAGGTTGCGCAACAACTTACAAGGTTTCTTTTCTAGGTTTACAGCCATATCAGAAAGTTCTTTATACTTGAGAGATTACTTTGATTTTCTAGATATAGAGATTAAAGAAAACGCTGCGCACTACACTCCTATTCCTGAAACAATTGAAAAAGGGTTTGAACTGAAGAACGTACACTTTGGTTATGCAGGAAGTGATGTAGAAGTTCTCAAAGGAGTTAACTTCTGTATTAAAGCTGGCGAGAAAATAGCTTTCGTTGGACAAAATGGCGCTGGAAAAACTACCCTTATCAAATTGATCCTAAGGTTTTATGAACCTACTCAAGGAGAAATCCTTCTAGACGGAATCAATATCTCAAAATTCAATAAACAAGAATACCGCAAGCGTTTTGGAGTGATATTTCAAGATTTCTTTAAATATGAATTCAAATTAAGAGAAAATATTGCTGTTGGTAATATTGATGAATTAAGTAACGATCCTAAAATTCAAGATGCTGCACAGCGCAGTCTTGCAGATCAAGTGATCGAAGTCATGAAAGGTGGACTTGATCAACAACTAGGTAGAAGATTTGCTCAAGGACAAGAATTAAGTGGTGGACAATGGCAAAAAGTAGCTCTTGCTCGTGCCTACATGAAAGATGCAGATGTTATCGTTCTCGATGAACCTACCAGCGCACTAGATGCACAAGCAGAGTATGATGTATTTGAAAGATTTATAGGACTCACCAAAGGCAAAACTAGTATCATAATTTCTCATAGGTTTTCTACCGTACGCATGGCAGATCGTATTCTAGTACTAGAAAATGGCACAATTGCTGAAATAGGAACACACGAAGAGTTGATGGCAAACCCTAAATTGTACGAGAAATTATTTAATTTGCAAGCAGCAGGTTATCAATAAAGCTTTTAATTCTATTATTATTCATATCAATTACTTGCATAAAACATTTTAAATGAAAAAGTTATTTTTAATCGTTCTTCTAATAACGACGTATAGCGCAACATCTCAAAACTTACATTTATATGGTGGCTCAGATTATACTGAATATTTAGGATGCCTGGATTGTTCTCGATTTGATAGCAAATCTATTTGGAATGCTTTTGGAGATTACGGGAGTAGCTTCAGCAATACTTCTATATGGAATGATTTAAATAATTACGGAGATCCTAATAAAAAACTATCTCCATGGAATGAAGTCACTAATACACCTCCAAAAATTCTTGATGATAAAGGTAAATTCAAAGGATACCTTACCGCAAATACATCTCTTAAAGATCGATCACTATCAAGACTAGCTACAGAACTCGTCAAGAATTACAAAGTTATTCCTAAAGATATAGGCAAATGGTACAAAAAATTAATAACCGATTACAGTAAGTTATAACTAAAAAAATGTACCCTTTATAGGGTATATTATTGTAAGAGAATTACTTATAGATTTGAATCAACTAATAATTCAAATCATGAAAAAAATTACTCTTATTTTATTTTTATTTTCAAGTACCATATTATTTGCACAAAATCAATTGCTATCTGCACTTACAGAAAACTACGATTCTTCTACTGGCAGTTATGAAAATAGTTTTGGCTATGATTATACTTATGACACAAATAACAACCTAACCTCTGAAACTTATTATTTCTGGGATTCTTTTAATAACAGCTGGGTTCTAGGTGATCGTACTACTTATACCTATAATGCAAATAATAAGGTAGCTACAGAAGTGTATGAATTTACAAATAACGGAATATTTGGTATAGGTTATCGCACCAATTACATTTATAACTCTGCCGGCGATATACTCGTATTTCTTGATGAAGATTATGTAAATGGACAATATGAAAATGACTATAGGCTTACTTTTTCTTATGCAAATGGTAGAGTTGACTCTTATCTAGCAGAAGAATGGAATGGTTCTCAATGGGTGCAAGAAGAAAGAGGTAACGTTACTTATAATTCAAATGGTTTCCCTACCATTTTTACGTATGAAGAGATTGTAAACGGAATGTTTGAAACTTATGGTCGTGAGGTAAATTCTGTCACTACCGCTGGATTGATTACGAGATCTAACTATGAGGTGTTTGATGGGACTAATTTTGTAGAAGATGAAAGATATGATTA
>NZ_MAAX01000174.1 GCF_002162835.1 Nonlabens dokdonensis | reverse complement strand
AATTATGGTTCATCAAGATTTATTGTATCACAGTATCAATGCAGCGATTGCGGCAGGTGATGCGATCTTAGAAGTCTATCATCAAGATGAGATAGAAACAGAGTCCAAAGCCGATGAATCACCACTCACTAAGGCAGATCTTGCTTCTAATGCTATTTTAATAGAACAGCTGGAACTCACTGGCATTCCTATCATCAGTGAAGAAATTAAAAATGTTCCTTTCAAAAAGCGTAAGAATTGGGAAGAGTGCTGGATCATCGATCCGTTAGATGGCACTAAGGAGTTTATTAATAAAAATGGCGAGTTTACAGTTAATATAGCTTTACTAAGCGATGGAAAATTGCAACTAGGTATTATTTACGTGCCGGTTACAGGAGATTTATATTTCACTGCTGTAGACATGACTGCCGCTTACAAGTACACTCATAAAGGAGAACTTCTAGAGTTTGATGACTTAATGGCTGCTGCTGAACAGTTAGTACCTAAGAAGAATGACAAGGTGCTCAAAGTTGTGGGAAGCAAGTCGCATATGAATGAAGAAACCGTTGCTTTTATTGATAACCTAAAGAAAGAAACAGATCGATCTATTGAGGTAGAGAGTATAGGTAGTTCCTTAAAATTTTGTCTAGTAGCGTCAGGTATTTGTGAGATATACCCACGTTTTGGACCTACAATGGAATGGGACACCGCTGCAGGGCAGGCCATTTGTGAAGCTGCTGGACTTCAGGTAGTAGATGCAAATAGTCATCTAGCTTTGCAGTACAATAAGGAAGATTTGTATAATCCGCATTTTATAGTGAAGTAATATGGAAGTTTCTAAGAAAAGGCATATTGCCAAAACGATTACCTGGCGTATTATCGCTAGTGTTACCACTTTTATTCTGGCTTATGTTTTCTTTAAAGAAGATCCAGAAGCAATTTCTAAAGCTAGTGGAGTAGCTATAGCGGAATCCCTTATAAAAATGTTGCTGTATTATTTTCATGAACGTTTCTGGTATAAAAGTAACTTTGGATTAAAGGGAAGAAAATCAGACCATGGAAGATAATATTTTTGCTTACGATTATGAAGAGGTAAAAGAGTTACGCAGTTCTGTAAAAGGGCATCAACCTTTAGTGGTTTGGCTCACTGGACTGTCTGGATCTGGTAAATCTACTATTGCAAAAGCGCTAGAAATACAGTTGATTAACGATGGTTTTCATACGTCTACTTTAGATGGTGATAATTTAAGAACAGGATTAAATAGTGGTTTAGGCTTTAGTAAAGAAGATCGAGAAGAAAATTTAAGAAGAGTTGCAGAGGTAGCTAAGCTTATGATAGATGCTGGTCTTATAGTTATTGCTGCTTTTGTATCGCCATTAAAGGAGAATAGAGAATTAGTGAAAAATACCGTAGGAGCAAGCCGTTTTATGGAGGTTTTTATCGACACGCCACTAGAAATATGTGAAAAGCGTGATGTTAAAGGATTGTACCAGCTTGCTAGAGAAGGAAAAATTAAAGACTTTACAGGGATTAATGCTCCGTATGAAAAACCAGAAGGGCCAGATTTTCATATAGAAACTAGTATTTTTACCGTTGAAAAATCTGTAGCGATTTTATCCAAAGAAATACGTTCAAAAATCAACTAATGAATAAGTTTTATCTCGATTATTTAGAAGAATTAGAGTCTGAAGCAATGTACGTGATCAGAGAAGTCTGGGCGCAATTTGAGAAGCCGGTGATTTTATTTAGCGGTGGTAAAGACAGTATTGTAGTTACTCATTTAGCACAAAAAGCCTTTTATCCAGCTCGGATTCCTTTTAAATTAATGCATGTAGATACAGGACATAATTTTCCAGAAACTATTGCCTTTAGAGATGCAATTGCCAAAGAAAAGAATGTAGAAATGATCGTAGCTAGCGTACAAGAGTCTATCGATACTGGCCGTGTTCAAGAAGAGAAAGGTAAGAATGCCACGAGAAATGCTTTACAAACTACAACCTTATTAGATGCTATTGAAAAGCACGGAATAGATTGTGCGATAGGTGGAGCGCGTAGAGATGAGGAGAAAGCTAGAGCAAAAGAACGTTTCTTTTCTCATAGAGATGACTTTGGGCAATGGGATCCTAAAAATCAACGTCCAGAGCTGTGGAATATATTAAATGGTCATCATTACCAAGGAGAGCACTTTAGAGCATTCCCTATTTCTAACTGGACTGAAATGGATGTCTGGAATTACATCAACAGAGAACAAATCAAGATTCCTAATTTATATCTAGCTCATGAGAGAAAGGTGGTATGGATGAATGATGCCTGGATTCCTTATTCAGAATATTTATCTCATGTAGATCCTAATGATGTAGTTACAAAAAAGATCAGGTTCAGAACTTTAGGAGATATCACAATTACAGGTGGAATGGAGTCTGATGCAGATACTATTGATAAAATTATCTTAGAAGTTGCGGCATTAAAACAAACAGAACGCGGTAACCGTAGTGACGATAAACGATCTGAAACTGCAATGGAAGACCGAAAAAAACAAGGTTACTTTTAGTTTTAAGATATTAGGTATTAGGAATGAGGAATGAGGAACGTGGTATGAGGGATGAGGGATGAGGTGCTGTAAATAGGAAAATGAAGTCAGGAGTTTTTTAAGGCTGGACTAATTGAAGAATAAGAAAGAAATGAATATAGATGACAACCAATTATTAAGATTCACTACTGCAGGTAGTGTGGATGATGGTAAAAGCACATTGATAGGTAGATTGCTGTACGATTCAAAATCTATTTTTCAAGATCAAATCAATGCTGTAGAAAACTCTAGCAAGCAAAAAGGACTGGATTCTATTGATCTAGCCATGTTTACTGATGGTTTACGAGACGAGCGAGAGCAAGGTATCACCATAGATGTTGCCTACCGCTATTTTACAACACCTAAAAGAAAATTTATCATTGCAGACACTCCAGGTCATATTCAATACACGAGAAATATGGTTACTGGTGCTTCTACTGCAAACGTAGCTTTGATTCTTATAGACGCTCGTCATGGCGTTATAGAACAAACAAGAAGGCATGCTTTTATTGCTAGTTTATTGAATATACCTCATATTATTGTTTGTGTGAACAAAATGGACTTAGTTGGTTATGATGAGCAAGTTTATAATAAGATCGTGAAAGACTTTGAAGAGTTTTCTTCTAAAATGCTTACTAGAGATATTACTTTTATACCTATGAGTGCTTTGCATGGTGATAATGTGGTACATAGATCTGAACATATGAAATGGTATCCTGCAGCACCGTTACTTTATACCCTAGAAACACTTCATATAAGCAGTGATTTAAATAAGTTGGATTTAAGATTTCCTGTTCAAACGGTGCTAAGACCACAGCTTCAAGGATTTGAAGATTACCGAGGTTATGCCGGTAGATTAAGCAGTGGAGTAGTACGAGTAGGTGATGAAATCACTGCGTTACCATCTGGATTTACTTCTAAGATAGCTAGTATAAACGTAGGTGAACAAGAGGTTAAAGAGGCTTTTGCTCCTATGAGTGTTGCGATTACTTTAGAAGATGATATTGATATTGCTAGAGGTGATATGATTGTACGTTCTAACAACCAGCCGGAGTTGTCTCAGGAATTTGATGTTATGGTGTGCTGGCTTAATGAAAAACCTTCTCAGCCTCGTAAAAAGTATAAAATCATGCATGCTAATAACGAGCAAGTATGTATGATCAGACAAAAGGTTTACAAACTAGATATTGAAACTTTAAAGAGAGAAGAAACTACAGAAGAGTTTCATATGAATGAAATAGGTCGCATCACTCTTAAAATAAGTAAGGCTTTAATGATTGATACCTATCGTGAGAATAGAATCACGGGAAGTGTTATTCTAGTGGACGAGCAAACACATGAGACTGTTGCTGCTGGAATGATTGTGTAAGTTGTTGTTAGTGTTCTCGCTTTCGCGAAAGCGGAATATAACTTCAAAGCTATAAAAGTAACTGAGTTACCACCACAACATGTGGAAAAGTCTTAACCAGTAGGTTTGTGATAATCTAACCTGTAATAGAGTTCTTCTAAGGTAATCTCTAGATGAGCTGCAAATTCTTTAAGAGTAACTTTACCGTTAGCTCTTATATGATCTGCTTTTGCCGCTTTTAAATTTCGATAGGCAGTTGATGGAGAACAATCTAGAAGTCGCTCCACATCTTTTGCGTTAATGAATAACGGCGCTTTTCTTAGGTTTCTCTTGTGTTCGGTTTCTGTATTTGATGCTTTCATAATTTGTATTTGTTTATGTGGCGTTTGATTAGATTTTACTTCTTTTACTCTGTTTTCTTGTATGCAACTCTCATACACTATGCATACACTATCTATTAAGTATCTATTAAGTAGCTATTAAGTATTTCGTTTAATCATTTTTAATTGGTTTAATTCTTTTCAATAAACTAATTTAACTACTCGTAATGAGTGATATACAAATTTATGTGCGATTTAAGGTATAGTCAAAACATTAACATTTGCATTTTTCACAAGTTTTCAACTTGAATTATGGAATTAAAATTTAATTATAAACAACTCATTTTAAAAAAATTAAGTTTTCATCGATGATTTTTTAATTTGATCGATAATCAACTCTCTTTGTAAGCTATACTTAGCTTTAAGGTGTTTTTTGTGACCGGATGTACGTGAATACTTTAGAGAGTTATGCACTTTTGAGTAAGTAATATTTTACCATAAATTTTAATTGAGTAACTTTTAAATGGGTTTTGTAGATATTGTCGTTTTCATTGATACCGATCATTTTTCGCATTTTTTACTCATAAATGGTATTTTTTGGGTCATTTATATACATTTATTCGAATTTGGTCATTTTTCCCTTTGCAACTTTTTAGCCCTATTAGTTTTGGTCCATATTAATTTTTAAATTTTTTGGTCATGGCTAAAAATAGCGGATTATTAAAGATTGAAGGAACTCTAGGAGAGTTGACCTTCTACAAGTCAAAAGATGGTTTTCTTGTGAGAACCAAAGGTGGAATTTCTAAATCTAGGATCGAGAGTGATCCTGCCTTTTCTCGTACACGAGAGAATGGTCGAGAATTTGGGCAAATTACTCGTAGCGGCAAGGTTATGCGAGATGCGATACGGCCCTTGTTACTGCAAGCAAAGGATAGTAGGGTAACCTCACGTCTTGTAAAAGTTATGGCAGCAGTTAAAAATGCTGATGCTGTTTCGGCTCGCGGCTCGCGTACTGTTTCTCAAGGTTTGTCAACTGCGGAAGGTAAAGCGTTTTTAAAAGGCTTTGACTTTAACAATCGTACCGCTTTGAGTAGTATCTTGTTTGCTCCGATGGCAATAGATAGTACCACAGGAGCAATTGCCTTTACTGATTTTAGACCCAGTCAGGCCATTGTTGCTCCTACCGGAAGTACCCACGTAAGTTTATTAAGCGCTATTGCTGACATAGATTTTGAGACAGAAGCTTCTGAATTATATGTGAGCGACTTGAAGACTCTTGAAGTGCGCGATGCGACAGGGCAGAGTTTTGATTTGGTTCCCTCTAATGTGCCCAGCGGTACTGGTACGCGTTTTGTGTTTTTCTTGATGAGTTTTAGTCAAGAAGTCAATGGTACTTTGTATGATATGAGAAATGGGGCTTTTAATGTACTTAACGTGGTTGAGGTGTTGTAAATTAGATTTTTTTAACGATTTTAAAAAACCGATAGGCTGTAATGGTGTATCGGTTTTTTTGTGGTAGTTGTAAGCTTTTGGCTCTTTTCATTTTTTGCTTGATCAAAAAACGAAACAAAAAAATCAAGACTTAAGAACCTTGCTCTAAAAATTTTATTTGCTGCGGCGCAAAAAGAAGGTTTATTGGTATCATTATTTTTTATGCTCTTATCTAGCTATTAGTTTTTAATTGATAATTGATAATACAA
>NZ_MAAX01000127.1 GCF_002162835.1 Nonlabens dokdonensis | reverse complement strand
ATTTTAATGGCTATCTCATATGCCATCATTCAATGACTCTAATACATTTAATATGTAAACAAACATTATCTATATTTATATTTGCATTAATACTCATAAATAAAGATTATGCACTATACACTACATCAACTACAAATTTTTCTTCAAATTGTAGAAAAAAAGAGTATTACCAAAGCTGCAGAGGCTTTGTTCTTAACACAGCCAGCCGTTTCTATACAACTTAAAAAATTTCAAGAACAATTCCCTATTCCATTAAGTGAAGTGATAGGTAGGCAATTGTATATTACAGATTTTGGTCATGAAATTGCTGAAATCGCGAGGCGCATTCTTGAAGAAGTAAGAGTCATCGATTACAAAACAAATCAATATCAAGGTAAATTAAGTGGCCCATTAAAGCTATCTATAGTCTCCACAGGTCAATATGTAATGCCATTTTTCATTGCAGATTTTTTAAACGAGAATACAGGAATAGACTTCTCCATGGACGTTACTAATAAAAAGAACGTAGTGGACGATCTAGAAAAAAACAAGGTAGACTTTGCTCTAGTATCTGTTTTACCAGATCACCTTGAATTAGAAACCTTGCCATTGATGCAAAATGAATTGCACTTAGTAGGGAGCTCAAAAAGAGTAGAGAATAGAAAAGGTGATATGGAAGCTATTTTTAAAGAAGAGCCTTTACTGTACCGTGAACAAGGATCTGCCACAAGGAATGCTATGGAAAACTTTATCCAGGGAAAAAATTTAATGGCAAGTAAAAAAATAGAGCTCACTTCAAATGAAGCATTAAAGCAGGCTGTAATTGCAGGTTTAGGTTATTCTATAATGCCAGTTATAGGCATCAATTATGCCATAGACCGCGGTGAAATAAGTATCATTCCATATCCAGGACTTCCTTTACAAACACAATGGAATTTAATATGGCTTAAGAAGAAGAAGTTATCTCCAGCAGCATTGGCCTTTAAAAAATATATTATTGAAAATAAGGATCGTATTACAGAAGAGCATTTTGCATGGGTCTCTAAATAAAATGTTTCATTTCTACTTTTTGTGTGGCTTTCATCTCGCTTTCGCGAAAGCGAAGTTATAAATGATTTTATCGTTTTAAAATGCCTCTGCAATACTCAAGTAGAAACTGTTTGTACCACGACCAAATCCCCAATCAAAACGGATATTTAAATTTTCAGTTTTATCTAATTTGAAACGCAATCCAGCACCATAGTTAGGTTTTAAATCCCCAAATTTGAAATCCTTAACGTTGTTATATACATCACCAGTTCCTATAAATGCTACTGCACCAAATCTAGAATCTTTAAAGTTTTTTCTATACTCCACTTGCGTTGCGAGCATGTCTCGTTCTACAAAACGGCCTTCTTGATAACCACGCATGATCTCGCTACTACCGAAGAATGAGTATTCAGAAAAAGGTATATCTTCTCTTGTGAAGCGTCCTATTAGTTGTGCTGCTATAATATCTTCATTCTTTTCTGAGACATCAAAATAATGACGTACATCAAATCTGGTAAGGTTGAATTTATTAGTTCCACCTAAGGCATTAAAATATTTTCCATGGGTAAATTCCAAATACCATCCGTCTTGTGCATTTAAAATATTGCTTCTACTATCAAAAAGTACAGCCACCTCAGCTCCTACCGATGTTGAGCCATCAAAGCCGTCTGGCCTATTTTGAGCGATTAAACCATCTTCTTCAATTTGCGTATTGTAAATATGATTATATCTAATTCCACCACCTATAAACAGATAACGATGAAACATGCGTTTTAAGAATATAGGCTCAAATAAGAATTGATTGTAATCATATTGTTCTTCGGCACTATCAGGAGTATCCTTACCTATTCCATAATATAACCTTGGATAGTTTTGAAATAATAAGTTTCCTTCAATTACCCATTCTTCTTGATTTGTAAATATTTCAAATCCAGAATACAAGAAAAACTGACTGTTTAACGTGTATTGTAAGGTTATAGGCATGTTTGAGGTTCTAGTCTCTTCTCCACTACCATTAAATTTAAATAAGTATTTAGCTCCTGTACCGAATGCAAAATTAGTCTCGGGAGAGTAGCTCATAACTGGTGCGGCTATGAATTTCTGTAAATACAGTGTAGAATCTTTATCTACCGCTTTCTTATTAGGATAGAATGTAAAAAACTCTTTTATGTCTTCGACTAATTGAGCTTTTACTGAAACACTCATACACAGTATTAAAATTGTGCAAGCGAGCTTAGAGATGGAAACTTTTTTATTGTATTTCAATTAAATTATTTTAAGGAATGTATTGTTACCGAATTAAAAACTTGTAAGTAAAATTGCTAATTAAATTATATCGTATTATTCACGATCTTCTTCATCTAGCGCTTGATTTGTCGTAATTTTATCATCAGCCTTTGTGGTGTACTGATCTTGCTCTTTATTAACAATATTATCATTTTCTTCTTGATTTGAAGACTTAGAAGATTTTGTATTTGCTTTGTCCTTGCGTTCTTGTGCCTCTTTAATGTCATGTGCGTCGCGCACTTGAACATGAGTAGGGAATGGTAAGTCTATTCCTGCTTCATCCATTGCGTGCTGTGTTTTTGCAATGACATCACTAAATGTTTTTACTACATTACCTCTCTTTGAGTCTGTCCACCATCTCATTCTGATCGTGAGCCAGCTATCTGCTTGATCCCAATTAAGAATATCTATAGGTTTATCCTGTGCTACTCCTTCAGTATTCTCAAGTGTCTCTCTTAAAATTTTCACTGCTTTTTCATAAGGCTGATCATAACCTAAACCTAAATCATACTGTGAACGTATGTAATTATGAGCGGTGATTACTTTAACCGCATTTGTATAAATTTCATTATTGGGTACTACTATGTCTATACCATCGTAAGTTGTTATAACAGTAGCACGTGTTTCTATTCTATCTACTCTTCCTTTCATGCCATTAACCTCAATCTCATCTCCTATTCTAAAGGGTTGTCTAGTTAAAATAAGAATTCCTGCTAGCCAGTTTTGTAAAATATCCTGAAAGGCAAAACCTATTGCCACACTGCTAACGCCCATTCCCGCAATCAAATCTCCAAAACCTATAGAAGGTGCTACGATGGTAATGCATAAGAAAAAACCAAGCAGAATAAAAATCCATTTAGAAAAACTACCTAGAATCTCACCAAAGTTGGATCTATTTCTTTTCTTGAGTTGCTTTTTAATAAAACTCCCTAACCACCTAGCTACTAAAACTATAATTATAAACAGAATGATACCTACCAAAATATTTGGAAGGTTTTTTACAAATCCATCTAACCATGAATCTATTTTCTGCCATATACTTTGTGTATTCAAGTCTATTTCACCTTTAACATCATTAGGATTGTTCTGGATAGGATCTTGTAAAAAAATGAGCATATGTAATAAATTTTGCTAAAAATATTTTAATATTATTACTAATTTGTTAATCTATTATAAATAAACACTTCTTTAACTATTAGCACTTACACTTCCCATTTGTGCTTGCATAGTTGTTCAATACAACTCAGGAAGATTTGCACACAGCAACTTATTGATTTACAATAAACAATAGTAAATAAAAAAGAGGTTGTTAAACCTCTTTTCTAGATCAATGCGACATAAGACTACTTCCCAACGACGTGAAATTCATTAAAGTTCTTAGGAACATACATAGTCTGAGACTCTATATCGTATTTTAATTTTTCGAGACTTACTACTACATTATCTACTTCTACATAGTCTATTTCAAACGGAAGACCTATAAAATTAAAGCGCAGTGTTTCATATTCTGTAGTATACTTTCCATCTTTGTACTGAGAGATAATCATCTCATTTTCTTTACCCTTAAAAGTTAAATTTCTAAGGCTGAAACGACCTTTTTTATAATCATAACCATCTGAGGCATCTTCATAAACGATTGATTTTTCTTTGCCTACCGTATAATAAACATCTAAGGTTAAGAATTCTATCTTCTTTTCTCCTACATATTGCATTACAGGATAACGCGGGATTATGGAACCAGTTTTAACAAAAAGTGGTATCTCATCAATATCTGCATCTACCCAAGTCTCTTTCCCACCGGTTATGGTTTCACGAGTCCAGAAATTGTACCATTCACCTCGTGGAATATACATTCTACGACCTTTTGCATTAGGTTCTAAAACAGGACAAACTAGGATCTTATCACCGAACATAAATTCATCATTCCTATAATGAGTTTGAGCATCTTCTTGATCATATGCCACAAGAGATTTGAGCATAGGAGTTCCTTCCTCAGCATATTGCCAGAAGGTGGTGTACAAATAGGGAAGTAACTTATAGCGCAATTCAATAAATTTTCTTGTAATATTTGTCACATTTTCATCAAAAGTCCATGGTTCTTGATCGCCATGATCACCGCTTGAGTGTACACGACAAAAGGGATGAAAAACACCTAAAGCTATCCATCTAGCAAAAAGCTCTCCGGTAGGCTGCTCTGCAAAACCACCTATATCTGATCCAGCAAAGGACATACCTGATAAAGACATGCGCTGTGCTTGAATATTTGCAATACTTAAATGTTCCCAAGTAGCTACATTATCACCAAACCAACTTGACGTATAGCGCTGCGTACCTGAGTAGGCAGATCTTGTAATTACAAAGGGTCTTTTAGGATAAATAAATTTCTTTACACCTTCATAAGTTGCACGAGCCATTTGTGCTCCATAAACATTATGAGCTTTTCTATGAGAACAAGGGTGTCCATCGTAATCGTGACGCACATCATCAGGAAAAGTTTTATTAGGCACTTCCATTACCGCAGGTTCGTTCATATCATTCCATACTCCTGCAAGACCGTTATCTGCAATGAGTCCCTTAAATAAATCTGCCCACCATTCTCTTACTTTAGGATTTGTATAATCAGGAAAATAACACTGTCCAGGCCACACTTTACCTTTCATATATGGACCATCTGCACGTTTACAGAAGTAATCATTTTCCATCGCTTCTTGATAGACACTATATTCTGGATCTACTTTAATTCCAGGATCGATAATAGCAATAGTTTTAAAACCTTCTTCCCTTAAATCGCTTATCATTTTGGTAGGATTAGGAAACTTCTCGTCATCCCAAGTAAAACAACGGAAACCGTCCATATAATCGATATCTAAATAAATTGCGTCACACGGGATTTGCAATTCTCTAAATTTAGATGTGATCTCTCTCACATTACTTTCTGGGTAATAACTCCACTTACATTGATGGAATCCTAAGGCCCATAATGGAGGTAATTCTGGCTTACCAGTTAATTCTGTATAACCAGTCACCACATTGTTAATATCTGGACCATAAATAAAATAATAATCCATATTTCCACCTTGCGCCCAGAAACTAGTCACATGATGACGCTCTTGAGCAAAATCAAAGAATGATCTAAAGGTGTTATCAAAGAAAATACCGTAGGCGATTTTATTTTGCAGCCCTATATAGAAAGGGACGTTCTTATAAAGCGGATCGGTGTTTTTTCCAAAAGCATATTGATCTGTACCCCACATTTCAAATCTTTTTGCCCGCATATTATTATCAGCCGGCTTATCGCCTAGTCCATAATAACTTTCACCTGGCTGTGCTTTTTTAGACATCTTTACTACTTCGCCTCCGTATTCATAACTTTCCTCATAGTGAAAACCTAACTCGTCCTCGCAAATTATTTTACCATTCAGATCAAAGATTCTAGATCTCAAGTCTGATTTTGCTATATGACAAACGATTTTAGAGGTAGTTACCTCATAATAAGCATCCTTCTCGACTACACTTAACTTATTATAACCTCTATTACTTGTTGCTTCTACGGCATAAGAAAAATCTTTTTCCAACTTTCCTCCAGTTCCATATTTAAAACGTATAACGCTGTCGCGAAAGACTTGTAACCGCAAGATCACGCCATTATCAGTATGAAAAGTGAGTGTATCTACAACATGATCAAAACTGGTTAAACGTCCCGGAAAA
>NZ_MAAX01000123.1:5759-6096 GCF_002162835.1 Nonlabens dokdonensis | reverse complement strand
CCTTCTCTAAAACTATAGTATGTACTGAAAACAAAAAAGCATCCCGATTTCTATTCACCTGCGCTAAAAGCTACAGTGAATTTTGAAAAAGGAAAGCTTTCCATTGGTTCAACTACTGAACCTTTGATAAACCCGTAGGCTTATCAAACAACACAACTACTTTTTATTGCCAAAAAAACTCCAATTTCTCAGAGCTTTGGCGCCATCTTGCGGTCTGGACGGGACTCTATAATCGTTCTATTTGATTTTATTAGCTATCTTTTTAATGAAAAATGGTCTTGAAAAGTTCTACCGTCTCTAAGCTTTACAGTAAACCAATAATCTGTGGCTGGCAACA
>NZ_MAAX01000123.1:0-5666 GCF_002162835.1 Nonlabens dokdonensis | reverse complement strand
TAGGTTCAAAAACTATTGACACACCTAAAAGCTGCCAGTAATCGTTAAATCCATCATTATTAGGTGTGAAGAATCTAGGGTAGCCTACTATACTAAAATCTTGAGTTGTAGTTCCACAGCCATTTTTATCTCTGACATATGCGGTATAAAATCCTGGTACGAGATTTTCAAACGTAGGACTATCTTGATAGGAATCTAGTGGATCTAGGCGGTATTCATAATCTCCTAATCCAGTTACATTTATTACGGCCGATCCAAATGAGCTTGTACCGGCATTTACAGTATCTATACTCGTAATTGTTGCCGGCTCACTGATAATTACTGTTATTCTTCTAAGTCTAGAGCAACCATCAAGATTTGAGACGGTTACTTCATAATCACCTCCTGTGGTTACCATTATAGATTCTGAAGTCTCACCGGTATTCCATAGATAAGTATAATCTGATGGTGCCCCATTAATTAAGCCACTATCTATGGTTAAGGCTTGTGGATTGTTACCGCAATAGTCTAAAAACTCTGATGTTTCTATAATAGGTAAGTCGTTTACTATAAGGTTTACTTCACTAATTCCAAAACAGTTACCATCTGGCGATTCTGCTCGGGCAAAAATGGTTTGATTATTTGCAGTTGTGTTTGTGTACAAATCATTCAGAGAATTTTGCTCAGTGAGTGCGTCATTTAATGATTCATAATAACTAACTGTTACATCAGATGGTGCACTTATTAAAACATCGGCATTTGCGTTAGAAAGGGTAAACTCTGTAAACCCATCTTCTGTACCATCGTTATCGCATAAAGATAATGTAGTGTTTTGCGCATCACTAGCACTTACTGATAAGGTAACTGATGATGTATTAAAACAACCTGTAGTGTTGTCTGTAACCCTTGCAATTACCACTTGTAACGGGCTAGTATTTGTATAGCTTGAGTTATCTAAAGGGTTTGTGTTGTTATCAGCGTCTGATTGATTAATAAAATAACTAACAGTTACATCAGGAGCACTGTCGCTTATAGAGTCATCAAAACTCATAAAACTAAATACAGTTCTTCCATCTGCAACACCATCTTCATCACATTGAAATGCATCAAAATCGTTTGCGACTGGTTTAGGATTTACTATCAAGTCAAAGGCTATAGAAGTGTCAGCACAAATGGATTCTTGCACATTTTCTATTCTCACGAAAACCGTTTCTATAAAAGGAGTTGTATTATCATAACTCATGGGCAAATCACCAGTACCTAAATCAGCATCGTTTTGAGAAGAGTGATAACTTACAATAAAATCACTTGAACTTTGTGGCCCTAAAATGGAAGCGGTTTGCCTGTTCAAATCAAATGTTGAGATACCATCAAAATCATCATCACACATTTCTAGATCACCTACAGCATTTGCTATAGGTTGTTCAAATAATTCTATGTCAAAGCTGGTTGTCTCGTAACAATCTTCGTTATTTCTATTATAAATTCTAGCTACTAGCGTTTCTTGAGCATTACTAGACTCATAAGGAAGTGGTAGAGGATTGAGATTATTATCGGCATCTGATTGATTTGAAAAATAGTCTACTATGAAGGTGTTAGCGTCTTGAGCTCCTATAATTTCGATGGTAGCTTCTTGAAGATCATAAAACTCTCGACCATCTTGATTGCTATCACAAGCTGCCACAGGAGAAATAGGATTTGCAGTAGGAGTTTCATATATCTCTACCGTAGAACGATATACTCGAGTACTACCTGCTGTCGTTAAAGAAAGAACAACATTATAAGTTCCGGCGCTCGCATAAATATGAGTTGGGTTTTCTAGAGTAGAGGTGTTGCCATCTCCAAATTCCCATAGAATAGCATCTGGTGGCGTGTCTGATTGAAAAGAGAAAATAGTACCATCTCCTTCACAGAAGTTTTCAACTTCTATTAATGCAAAAAAACTTTGAATAAATGGAGGCAATCCTTGAGTTGACGACCTACCTGCTAGTGGAATGGCGTCATGCTGGTAATTACATCCAGGTCCTATTACATTAGGATTGTTGATAACTCCTAGAAATGGTCTACCTACATCATAAGTATCTGCTAGGGCTCTATAAATTTTACCGTCTATTCCTAACTGTAATGATCCACGGTAACCTTGTCTGGTATCTATATCTACTCCTGAAAGTGTAGTACCTCCTAAGTTTCTAGGTGTCAAAGAGAACTGATATAGTGTACTCGTATGATCAGCTGGTAAATTACTACTAGCATCATTTGTAGCAGTAATGTATAGCAAATTACCATCTGGTGAGAACTCTACACCGTAGCCATTATCATTAGGCCCTTGCATTAACAATTGTCTCTCATTAGAAACCAAACCTGTATTAGGGTCAAAGTCGTAGATATAGCTATTTGCGTTACTGCCTCCAGCCATATTACAAGAAACTAAAAATCTCCCGTCTGGAGAGAATTTTAAATTCCCTCTTCTTCCTGCACCTTGTCCTATAGGTGTTGCAACGTTTGCTGATATTACTGGAGTAGGATTAACTCCAGTAGGACCTACAGTAAAAGTATGAAATGAGTCATAGTTTCCTACTCCCGTGCTGTTTGCAAATGTGGTTACAAGAATCTCGTCATTTGTAGCGTGATTTATGGCAGATAGTTTTTCGGCAGCCTCGGCAACTAGCAATGGAGGATTTGAAATGCTAGTAGTTACTGCACCAAAACCATTATTAAGAGTCATATCTACTTCATAATAGTGAACACCTTCAGCACCTCCAAAAGAAGGTAGGTCAACCGTAAATATGTAATAGATATCTGCATCTTGAGGCTTAGGTATTATAATAGCACTTTGTGTACTTGAAGGATTTCCTCTTAATCCTTGACCATTTTGCATGATTTGATGTGATCTATCAAAAACGACAGTTCCATCAGTATAAAATAAAAGCTGCCCATTATCATCAGATATAGAGGCGCAACCTTCATTAGTGGACACTTGACCATCAGTAAGCGCAGTTACTGCTCCGGTGGCTGGATCAAAATTAATTCCAGCATTGAAACCAAAATACCAATTTGATGCCTGTAGCTGTGCCTGACTATTAAAACTTATAGATATGAAAGCTGTTAATAAAAGGACTTGAAAGAAATTCTTTTTCTGCATAGCGCGAATTTAATACACACACATTACTTTTTAGTAACATTTAACAAATCTTCAATACCATTTGCAAATAAAAAATGTCGATAAAATTCTTAAAATCTCATCGACATTTTCTTTTATGACAACCCTTTAATTCTACAAATCTCTTTTCTTTAAAATCGCATAAGACCAGTAGACAAATAACGCTGACCATATAGAGGACATGATTACATTGATCCATCTCACACCATATTCTTTTTCAAACTCACTTTGAGATAGAGTTTCTAAACCGGTTTTAACTAGACTTACTTTACTGAAGGGTTCTACAATCAAATTAGAAACTGTATTTAATGGTAAAACATCTCTAAGGAAATCCCATGAACTCCATCCAAACTTGAAGTCTAAGTAAGAACTTAAACCAAATATTATTAACTCAAATATTCCCCAAATTCCTATAAGTCCTAATGCAAATGCACTTCTTTTAACTAGCACACCAGCAAATAAACACATACAGAAAAATGCAAGATGGCTTACAAAGAATGCACCTATATATTCAACGTCCCTGAATATGAGATTAAATTCATTAATATCAGAATATAGCAATCCTAGAATTAAACATACTAAAAAGACTAAAACAGTAAGGATCAAAGTGAAAAATAAGATAAAGTAAAACTTTGATATGATTAATTCTTTTTTACTCAGTCCGTCTATAAGATTTTGCTTTAAAGTTCTGTTGCTATACTCATTTGCCATAAGTGACACGATCACAATAGCTATAAGAAATTTTAAAAAACTTAGTAGGTAAGTGCTCAGGTGCCATATGAACGGAAAGTCAAAAATGTTTAAATCAGCCAGTTTCATGGCTTTCCCGTCTATATTAATCTCATATAAACCTATAAACATTGCAGCTACAACAATAATTAAGTAAATGATGGTAAGTACTTTACTGCTGGTGCTGTATTTGAATTTGTGAAATTCTATATCTAATAATCTTTTCATGGCGGCAATTAATTTTGGTTAGTTAATTCAATAAACTGATCTTCCAGACTTTGTTTTTTATGAAACAGTTTACTGAGTACGATATCATTTTTAAATGCCTCAGTATTTATTTGTGCAGTATTTACATTATCTAGTAGCGTTACTTCTAGGCCATCATTGTGAGTATTGATACTACCGGCATACGACTGTTTTTTAAGAAAGTCTAACAATTGATCTCGGTTAACTGCGTCTATAAAGATGGAGCCATGATTTCTATTCATTTCACCTACTGGACCAGAGTATAACATCTTGCCTTTTCTCAAGACTACTACATCAGTACACACTTTTTCTACTTCATCTAATAGGTGAGAAGCAAGCAATATAGTAGTGCCATTTGCTGCAATTTCTTGAATGATATCTCTTATCTGTCTTATTCCTTTAGGGTCTAGCCCATTGGTCGGTTCATCTAGTATTAATATTTCAGGATCGTTAAGTAGTGCACTAGCAATCGCAAGCCTTTGTTTCATCCCTAAAGAATAGGTTTTAAAAGGAGAATGCTTTCGCGAAAGCAAGTCTACAACCGTCAGTTTTTCTTCAATTTTTGCTGGATCAATATTCTTAATCTTGCAAACTAATTCTAGATTTTGCACCGCACTCATACTGGGATAAAAGTTAGGTCGCTCTATTATGGCGCCTATTCTTTTAAGAGCATCATGGTTAGATGTTTTGCCTTCAAACCACGTGTAAGAGCCGCTTGTAGGGTTTACCACATTTAGCACCATACCTAGTGTAGTAGACTTTCCACTACCGTTAGGTCCTAAAATACCGTAAACATGCCCTTTTTTGATTTGAAATGAAATACGATCTACCGCAGTGAGTGAATCATAATTTTTATGAAGTTGATTAATTTCAAGGATGGTTTCCATGAATAAAGTTTTTTTGTTGTATTATGTGACTGCAAGAAACAAAAAATGTTACTGTATTTATGTCAGAAAAAGTTCTTAATGATAAACTGCTGTCTAATAAGAAACCTACATTTCCTATAGGAAGATCACTAGAAGATTATGTAAAGCGTTACAATAGAAGCACTTCTATACCGGTTTCCTATGATGATTTACTGAGATTTGCCGGCTGTATAACTGTTTATGATAAAAATGATGAAGACACTTTATGGGTGCGTTGCTACTATTCTGATGCAGATCGCGAGCAAATAGATGCCAATTTAAAACGTATTTATGACATACTCCATAGTGATGGTAGGGATGAAACACTAGATTACCTAAGCGTTGATGCTGTAGACTACTGTACTTTTGGGAACACAAGGCCTTTCCGTATTAGAATACGTAATATTTTGAACGATGGGTTTACCTATTTTTATGTAAAACAAGCTGATGCCTCTAGAGTTTACGGCCTTGAATTAGAACATTTGCTTTCTCCACATCGTATTAGTTTTTTAGTTCATAAAAACACCCTAATCGAGGAGCATATTGCGGGAATTCCTGGTGATGAGTTCATAAGTACTTATATGGAAGGCTGTGATCATCAAGAGCTTACTCAAATAGCAAAAGAGTTTGTAAAATTTAATGAGAGA
>NZ_MAAX01000167.1:1871-6185 GCF_002162835.1 Nonlabens dokdonensis | reverse complement strand
AGATATTGGTATGTTGTTCTTGTCCTTTAATGTGTTTAAAATCAATTTTGGCGTTTTTAATAATAAATGCTAATTGCCTACGGCCAGAAAACTCCATCATCTTTTGTAGCGTAATGCAATCCTTATAAATTCTATCTATATCAACTGTCTGTTTGTAATTAAAGGTTAAATGGTTACTATGTTTTACTTCATAATCCTTGCTTAATGAAATAGTATGGTGTTTAGAATCTACAATATCAATACTTAACTCATCGCTAATCTTCAGCGTGCTTGAAACTTTTACGTATTCTTCCTTTGGATTTTCTTCATCTACACTGCTTCTGGTGCTATTCCAGCTATTATAAAAATTGTCTGAATTGGGAAACAGTACTTCGACGTGGTTGAACCTTAAATGAGAACGTTTTAAAATATGGACATAGTTAAAGACAAATTGAATGCTATAATGTAGCTCGTGAAGTTCTCCTGCAATAGGTGCCAGCTTTGCAAATGAGCAACCAAAAAGTGTAAGATCTCCCAATGTACCTCTATTGGTATCTCCTAAAATAAGTTCTATGTAATCATCTTCTCTTTCAGAAGTTGGAAATTTAAACGGATTACCGCTGAGATAACTCTCTGTATACAATTTTAGAGTGATACGATCTTTGTCTTTATCAACATAAAGTTTACCAGGAACTTTATTTGTTGAATTTGGCAAATACCACAAACCTGATTCTTTCATAATTACCTAATTAACTTCCCTCCACAATCCTTATCTCTTCATCACTCAATCCATACAGCTCATACACCATTGCATCTATTTGTTGCTCTAGGGTGTTGATTTGTGATTGTAGGTCTTGTGCTTTTTTCTTGTTTTGCTCAAAGAGGTCTAACCATTCAAACTCGTCTGATTTGGTAAGTACGGCAACAGGTGCTTGACCTTGCTTTTCTCGCAATTTGTTGGTAGCTTTAATGGCTTTATTGAGTTCTTTGATAAACTCTCCAAAATCTAAATCTTGCCAGTTTTCGAGTTTGCGTGATGTTTTTTTAAGCGAATAATTTGATCTAAAATACTTTGTAAATGTTCCGTTTAATTTTTTGAAGTCAAGAATGGTATTTTTTAAGGTGTCAGATTTCAGGTGTAAAGTCTCTTGAAGATCCTGTGAAACATCGGGAATGGGGAATTCTTTTACATATATATTAAAATATCTAAAAGTACCAACGCCACTAGTGTTTGCTATTTGATGAAGATAAAACTTCATCGCTTTTGAATTCAAAATTGATAGTAAGTAGCCGGATAAGATCCCATCTGGTGGAAGTAAGAAATAGGCACTATTCAATAAATAAATTTCTTCAGAACAAAGGCTAAACCTACCGCTGTCGGTAAGTTCTATCCATACAATTTTCTCTTCTTTAAAATCTTCAAAAAACGAACAAGCTCTTAAGTTTGTCCAATGTTGACCTTTTGCTCCACGTGATTTGAATTTATCTCCAAAGCTTTCTAAATGGTCATATATAGCTGGATAATCGTTTGGAATATCAATTCCGTTTTTACTGAGTATAATGTACTGATCTGGTAATTCATAATGGTACCTGTATATATCTCGACCCCTTAAAATTGGCTGTATAATCTCGGCACTTCTATAATCTTTAGATATTAATTCATTCTTCTTATCCTCGTCTATTAGAAATGCTTGATTAGAGCCAGTTGCAATACCAAGCCTTATTTTTGTTTGTAAATCCTCTAAAGTTGGATTGTTCCCTTTTAACTTTTGAGTGATTTTTAAATATTCTGGTCTTATAAGCGTCCAAGAAAGCGATTCTAAGTCTTTTTGAGAGTAAAAAAACTGATTTTCTGAAATGAATTGTAAAAAGTCAGTTTTAACCTCATATTTTGAATTAACAATAGTAGCTTTTTGTGACTTGTCAGATGATTTTTTAAAAACTAGTATCACGGAATTTACCACAGCATCAGAAAAAATTTGGGCATCCTCAATGTTAATTAGCTGATCAATATTTCCATTGGTAATTAAGAAGTTTCTCAATGGATTCCCATAATCTGCTTTTAAAAACGAATTAGAAGTTATGTATGATAACATTCCATTTTTCTTGATGATTTTTATTCCTAATTCGTAGAAGTAACAAAATAAATCTGCAAATGACTGATAGCTTGAATAGTGCTTTTTTAAGTATTTTGGATGATCAACTCTATCGTGACTTACATAAGGAGGATTCCCAATCACAACATCAAAACCTCCGTTTGCAAAAACTTTCGCGAAAGCGGTCTCCCAGTTAAAGGCTTTATCTCCTGCAATGGTTTTGCTGTCTATCAAACTGTTACCACATTTTATATTACTGCTCAAATCGTTGAGCTTACGGCGTGGTTGTGCGGTGCGTAACCAGAGTGATAGCTTTGCAATCTCTACAGACTCCTCGTTAAGATCTACGCCATAAATATTGTTCTCCAGTATGGTGTTTTCTATATCTGGAAACTGTAAGCCACCACCTAGAATTTTGGTCTTAAGCTCGTCTATGTACTGATGTTCTTTTATGAGAAAATCCAGCGCCTGGTTAAGAAATGCTCCAGAGCCACAGGCAGGATCACAGATAGTGATCTGCAACAACCAGTCACGGTAGGTATCTAGCGTTTCGACTAGCTTTTGTATGGTCTTGTCGTTTCGCTTCTTTCTACCAGTACCACGACCTTTAAAATACTCCTCTTCTTTAAAACCGAGTTCGGCTTTTTTCTCATCACATAGTTTGCCTACGGTATTTTCAACAATGTATTTTGTGATATACTTAGGCGTGTAAAAAACGCCGTCCTTCTTACGCTTGCTTTTCTGTTTGTCAAAGTTGCCACCTTCTATTTCGGCATTAATGCTTTCAATCTCGTTGAGAGAATTTTCAAAAATATGACCAAGGATATTGACGTCAACTTGGCTTTCAAAATCATAAGTCGCTAGTTTTTTAGTGTGATGGTAAAGTAAATCATCATCTATAATCACACGATCCAAGATAGAATCTGGTTTAAAGAGACCACCATTGTAGGCAAAAATCTCTTTGTTTTCTGCATCGCCCTTACGGCCTTTATCCAAGTAGTTAAAATGCTTTTTAAAACGATCGTACAACGGCTCATCTACATCCAGCTTGCGTATGGTGTCCCATTCTGCCAGACGTTTTATGGTATAATTAGGTTGTAAGAGTCCGCGATCTTCTGCAAAAAAGATAAAGAGAAAACGATCTATAAGTTTTTGCGACTTTTTAAAAAGAGTGAGTTTTACGTTTTTCTCCAGGCGTTCAAGATCGGATTGATGTTCTGCATTGTCAGTAATACCAGTCTCTTCCTGCAATGCAACTTTAAGAACTTTACCGTTTTTCTTTACCAGATCACGATACAGCTCACGTTTAAAGAGCGAATAATCTTTGTAAAACTCTTTGGTAATTTCTTCTTCCTTAATAAGCGAATCCTGCTTTATTTGAAGCGGTAACTCCTTGAGCAAATTGTCTTTGTACAAACACAAATACAGCAATCCAAAGTCATCACGTGTAAGATTAAATAGGTCAAAATCCAGTAACTCTGTCGTATCGTCTATATAGAAACGTAGTTTTTCAAAATTAGAGGTAATGACAAACCTGCATCCTTTGTGATTTACTTTATAATCAAAAGCCTGACGTCGTATGCTTTCCAGATCCTTTGTATTTGTGCCCTTAAGTTCTACAACGGCTACTGTTTTTTCTTCTGTAATAATGGCACCGTCTGCCTTGCGGTTATTTTTCTCGTTTTTATATTCTGTAGTTAGGTTGTATTTGGGTTTTGGATTAATCGTATAATCGAGCACGTTTACAAAGAGTTCTGTAAGAAAAGTAGCCTGTATTTGCTCCTCGTTACTCTTGTCTATATTTTGCTGTATCTCAAGGTTGAGAAAGAATTTGGTGTACTTGCGATATGCCTTATCTACTGCGTTTGTGTCCTGTTGTGCGAGATATTTTTTGAGTACAGATGTCTGGAATAATGCCATTTAGTGCTTTACAAAGTTGTTCAGCTCCTAAAATTAACAAAGTTTACAAGCTATTCATCTTTATTTCTCATTTTGTTTTCAGTTCGCTTTCGCAAAAGCGAGCTTGCGAGATTCACGACCAAAGGAAGAGCGTAGCGTTAAAGCGGAATTATCCACAAACCACATCGAAACTTTTTGAATACCAATTAACAAACCCCTGAAAACTCTCTTTTAGTAGTTTGGCACGTGAGAATCAATTCACAGCCAAGATGAAAAAAGAACAACCAGATTATAGCGACTTACAGCATAGTGTAGATACGCTTATAGGAAAATTTGGACT
>NZ_MAAX01000167.1:0-1863 GCF_002162835.1 Nonlabens dokdonensis | reverse complement strand
CCATAGAAGTCATTAATAATCTTTCTGGAAACGCCCAACTTAAATCCAGCGACACCCAAAAGGTAAAACTGCTCGTTGTGTATATCATCTCGCAGAGCATCCAAATTTTTGATCTTCAAGAGCCAGAATTTTATACGAGCACGATTCAAGAATACCGTGATGCTAGGATGGCGTGTTATTTTCTGCTCAAGAAATATACTGATACCAGTTATGCCAAGATAGGCGAGAGTTTTAAGCAGTCTAAGAGAGCTGTGATGTACAACTACCATAAATGCGATGAGATCCTTAGCATCCCAAGCTTTTACAAACCTTTTGTCGCCAAGTTTCAAGTTCTGGAAAACAACGTGGTCAACTTTATCGCAAAACTCAATTAGAATTTATGAAAGAAGAAATAGCTCAAGAAGTAAAGGACGTCCTTACCACAGCACCAGAAGAAATCACATTTGAAAGTATTCAGGGCGAAGATAGTAGTCCGCTCAACCAACCTGTGATTGAAAAAGACATCGGTGGCGAGCGACCAATAGAAAGTGATCCCGAAAAGCAAAAAAGTTGGAACGTGTGGAAACCAGACCGACCACACCAGATGCCAGAAGAACCTGTGATACCATCTAGCGAGCAACCAGAATTCCGCAAAACCGTAGAAGAAAATGTAGAACAGGAAAAACGTGAGCAACCACTAGATGCCCCAGAACAGGAAATAAATGGTGGTGGCTATGACGATGATGATGAGCCACAACCTACAGACGAAGACTTTGAACTGCCTCTAAGCCAAGCCAACCAAGCGGCTGATGCACTTTTGGGAATGTCTAACAATGTTCTGGAAGTAGGTGGCGGTTACTTTGTAAAAATCAGCAAGCACAAAGAATTCTATGAGTTTGATGAGATCATTACCGTTATCGATCAGCAGAACGATAAGAATGTTGCTCGCGTAAAGCTAGACAAGGAAGACAAAGCATTATTGCGTCCGTTACTTGCTCAAATCCTGCGTAAGAAAGCCAAAAAACTCACGCCAGAACAGCAATTAATGGGTGCAGTCCTGTCCATCTTAATGAAAAAAGCACAGGTCGTTATGGAAGTGAGAGCAGAAAATAATATTCTGGAAGAGCGCATTCTTGATATCATCCGTGATGAAAAAGCTTCAGTTCTCGAAGAAGAACAAGAAGAATTCACAGCGCAAGAAGAAGAATATGCTAATCAAGATTTTCAGGAAGAGTTAGATTTTGATGAGGAAGAAAATGTTAAGGATTATGATGAAGTTTTTGCGGAGCCACGTCAAAGTACGAAAGCAGAAAAAGAAACGCCTCAATCAACTGAAGAAGTCGATTTTGAAGATATAGATAACGATATTCCAGAAGCTACCATCCTTGAAGTAGCCGAAGACGAACCCAATACAAAATAGCTATGTCGGAACATTATAATCGCGGAAGAAAATCTATAAGCTATCTCAAAGAAGACCTAGAACGCCAACCAATGATTTTATTGGTCTGTGGCGAGACTGGTGTTGGGAAAACCTATAGAAACAAGCAAGAGATCAAACGTTATATGATGGATCATCTTGCGATTGGCAAGAAAGGTCGTAAAGTGCTGGCTTTTGATACTAACGATGATGATTATCCGCAATTCCGTACGGTAAGTCCAAATCATCTCAAGGCGTTGACCAAAGTAACTTCACGCAGAATAAGGCCTTTTAATCCTGACGGATCGCCTATGGATAATGACGAAAAGAAAGAAGTCATTACCAAAATTATGAAACATTTTAAAAATGGCTTGGTGGTTCTGGACGATATCGATCACTATATGACTGGTGCTAAGGGACAGTCGATGATCGGTGCACTCTGTACCGTGCGTCATAAGGGAATAGAC
>NZ_MAAX01000062.1 GCF_002162835.1 Nonlabens dokdonensis | reverse complement strand
GGCTTCTTTTCCTCCTATAGCTTTGATATAGTCATCAAGAACTGTTTGTGCAGTTAATCCGGCAGGAATTTCAATAGTAGAAGGGCGCTCTGTTTCATTTGCATCTTTGTCATAAAACTTAATCGGTACGGTCTTACCGTTGATTTTCATTTTTTCTAAAGGTTCTAAGATGTCTCCAGCTTTACCTACTAATACGATACGTAATTGATCTGGATTAAGATATTTATTTGCTACACGCTTTACGTCTTCCTTTGTTACTTTATTGATGTTTGCAATAAAATCTTTATAGAAATCTTTATCAAGGTCATTCTTTTCTATAGTAATTGCTCTTCTTGCAACAACAGCTTTATCTTCTGACTGCATGATAAAGTTACCTAGGTATTTTGCTTTTGCATTAGCTAGCATTTCGTCTTCAACATACTCATTTCTGATGCGATTAAGCTCTTTGAATGTTTCTACTACAGCGCTATCAGTTACTTCGTTACGTACCTTGGCAGTTGCTCTAAATGTACCCATGTAGTTTCTACCAGTTCCTATACTTGAGCGAGCACCATATGTATAACCATTTTCTTCTCTCAAATTCATGTTTAAGTAAGAACCAAAAGAACCACCGAACACATAGTTTGCAACAAGAACTGCATGGTAGTCTTCATCACTCATTTTAAGCGGCGATAAACTCATTACAGCAAGCTCTGTTTGTACTGCATTAGGAACATCAATTAGGTTGATTTGCGTCTCGCTTACATCTGCAAGAGAAGGCATGTCAGGTTTAGGAGCTGTTCCTTCTTTCCAGTCGCCAAAGTATTTTTTCACTAATTTTTTAGCCTCTTTTTTCTCGATATCTCCCGTGATTACTAAGTAACCGTTAGAAGGCTTAAAGTAGTCTGCATAGAATTTTTTTACATCGTCAAGTGTAATTGCATTGTATGTTTCTTCTGTAGCAAACTCTCCACCTGGGTGGTCTTTCCCATAAACTAGAGCGCTTCTTACTTTACCTGCAATCGCAGCAGCACTGTTTTCTCCAGACTTTAATCCTTCAATCGCTTGAGATCTTTCAAAATCTAATTCTTTCTGTGTGAAATTAGGTTTAAAAGCAGCCTCAGCAAATAAGGCAAAAATATCTTCTTTGTATTTAGAAAGTCCGCCAGCAAATCCACCACCTACACCTACAAAGATGTTTGCGCCTAAGAAATCTACTTTTTCATTGAACTCTTCTTTTGAAGTTTCAGTAGAACCTTTACCTATTAAGGCGCCAGTTAATGACTGTACTCCAGCGATATTACCTTCATAAATAGGTGGATTATTTAAATCTAGGTTCATGTTAATTGTAGGTAACTTTTTATCAGTCACTACAAGAACTTGAAGACCATTCTTTAATTCAAAAGTATATGGCTTTCCTAATTTGATTTCTGGCGTAGGGCCAGATTCAGGCATTACCGATCGATCAATTTGTGCAATAGCAGTTAATCCAGTTAGGAATAATGCCATTAAAAATATGAGTTGTTTTTTCATCTTAATATTATTTTTTTGTGATGGTAAATTCAGTTCTTCTAGACTGCTCGTATTCTTCATCAGAGCATTCTTTGCTTTCACAATCTACTACAGGATTATCTTCTCCACGTCCTACAGCTTTGATTCTATTTGCATCAACACCTTTTGCGATAATGTAACTTCTTACCGCATCTGCACGTTTTTGCGATAAAGTTTTATTGTAAGCATCGCTTCCTCTTGTGTCTGTGTATGTTTCAGCAAGGATTTCCATAGAAACATTCTTAATCATCATATTTGCAATGCGATCTAATTCTCTACTCGCACTTTCAGTAATTACCGCTTTATCATTGTCAAAGTAAATTTTGTTGATCTGTAACTTATTGTCAACTACTTTCACTTCTTCCATTGCCTCTTTCATCTCCTCTTCAGTAGGTGCGCTTCCAGCAAGGTAATCTAGCTCTAATCTCTGATTAGGCTTCAAGTATTGATTTGCAACTCGCTTGATATCTTCACGAGTAATACTTCTATAAATATCAAGTTCTTTATTAATCAAGCTTGTATCTCCCATTAACATATTGTAACGTGCTAAAGATGCTGCGATACCTTCTACTCTAGAGTTAGAACTTACATATTGAGCTTCAAAGTTATTTTGAAGTTTCTGATATTCTCTTTCTGAGATCAATTCTGTTTGAAGCTTTACGATTTCTTCGTCCATAACTTCAGCTAGTTTACTTAACTCAACATCTCCTTTTGCAAGAGCACCCATAGTGTAAGTTCCATAATCTTGATTAGACTGGCCAAAAGCAAGTACTTGCAACGCTATTTGCTCTTCATCTACCATTCTTACTTGCATTCTTGAGCTAGCTCCACCAGTAAGAACTGCAGATATGTAATCGATCACATAAGCATCACGCTCCGTAGATTTAGGTGTGATGTAAGAAAAAATCTTTGCTGGAATTTGAATATTAGCATCATATTCTGTAGCGTATCTAGTTTCAGTAATTGGGTCTTCTACAACAACCTTACGCTCATTTCTAGGAGCTTTGTTAGGAATAGGACCAAAATAATCTTCGATCATTTTTTTAGTTTCCTTAATATCAATGTCTCCAGCTACGACAAGAGTAGCATTGTTAGGATTGTAATATTTATCATTAAACGCCTGAAACTCTTCTAACTTTGCTGCATTTAAGTCTTTCATAGAGCCTATAACACTTTGACCATAAGGATGTTTCTTGAAAAGATGCTTATCGATTCCAGTTCTGTAAATGATTGCTCCATAAGGCGCATTATCAATACGCTGGCGCTTTTCTTCTTTCACTACTTCATTTTGAGTATCTACACCTACTTGTTCAATTTTAGGATGTAACATACGCTCACTTTCCATCCATAATCCCATTTCTAGATTATTAGAAGGAAAGGTCTCATAATAATAAGTACGGTCTTGAGTGGTATTTGCATTATTGCTTCCACCATTTGCGCTTACTATATCAAACCATTTACCACGCTCGATATTTTCTGTACCTTCAAATAAAAGGTGCTCAAAAAAGTGTGCAAATCCAGTTCTTCCAGGCTCTTCATCCTTAGCGCCTACTTGATACATTACTGCTGTAGTTACAACTGGTGCACCATTTTCTTGATGTAGAATAACATGTAATCCATTATCTAAATCATACTCGGTATACTCTACCTCTTGAGAAAAGCCGCTAGCAGTTGCAAAGGCAACCATCAGGCTTAATACAATTTTTTTCATTTTGATTATTTTTTAGTTTCTTATGGAATTAGTGTCTTTTCTATATAATATGTTACATAAAATACAAAGACTTCCCAAAAATAAACAAGAAGAGTGGTTTTACCGTTAAAGTAAAATCAAATTACTTTACTAAATGGTTGTATTAAACGATATTAGTAAAAAACTTATAATGAAAACTACACATACTATAAAATACTCTTTACTAATGGGAATAGGACTTATCGTTTATTTCCTAATTATTAATTCCATAGGTCTAGCAGCTCAAAGTTATTTGAGTTTCTTTAACGCCATCATTGTAGGTGCAGGAATATTTTTTGTCATAAGAGATGTTTACAAAAACCAAACCCAATTTAAATACATGGATGGTTTTGTTGCTGGAGTAACATCAGGATTCATTGCTACCTTGATATTTACTGTCTTTATGGCGATTTATCTTTTTGAAATCAATCCAGAATTAGCTCAAGAGTTAAAAACGCAAATTACTACAGCAGGAAACGGAATTGAATTTGCATTAATTTTATTTATATTCCTTTCTGGGTTTGCGACTTCTATTGTTACACCGCTAGTAATATTACCTTTATATAAAAGATCGTGGAACACGAGAGAAGTAAGAAGTAAACAAAAGCCGCTCAATCAGAGATAGTATATCTAGCTTGTTATACCGCTTTCGCGAAAGCGGAACTGTTATCAAAAACCTCAAGGAACTTAAATTTCCTAGAGGTTTTATTATTTCTAGATCACATGAAAAAGAATACAACTGAAGTTAGGTGAAATTATCACCAACAAATTTCTTTTATAATTTGTTGATAACTTTGCTAATTAAGGGAATAGAAGTATATTTGCAGCCCGAAATTAATCACATTAATCAACAATTATGTACGCAATCGTAGAGATAGCAGGGCAACAATTCAAGATCGAGAAAGATCAAAAGTTGTTTGTACATCGTTTACAAGAGGATGAAGGTGCGTCAATTAACATTGACAAAGTTCTTCTTTTAGGAAATGGTGACAACATCACACTCGGCGCCCCAGCTATAGAAGGAGCATTTGCAGAAGCAAAAGTTCTGGGACACCTTAAAGGTGACAAAGTAATCGTTTTTAAGAAAAAACGTAGAAAAGGATACCGTAAGAAAAACGGTCACCGCCAGTATTTAACTCAAATTCAAATTTCTAGCATTTCTGCATCAGGAGGAAAGAAGTCTGAATCTAAAAAGGCTGCAGCTCCTAAAAAGGAAGAAAAGCCAGTAGAAAAAGAAGTAGAAGCAAAAGACGCTGGTACTGATTTATCTAAGCACACGGTTGCAGAGTTGAAAGACCTAGCAAAAGAAAGAGGACTTGAAGGATATTCAGCACTTAAGAAAGCTGAACTTATCGAGTTGTTAAGTAAATAATAACCTTAAAAACAGAACAAGATGGCTCATAAAAAAGGAGTAGGTAGTTCGAAAAACGGAAGAGAATCAGAATCGAAACGCTTAGGTGTTAAGATTTTTGGTGGACAGGCTGCAATAGCTGGAAACATCTTAATCCGTCAGCGTGGTATGACTCACCATCCAGGTGAAAATGTATATGCTGGTAAGGACTTTACATTACACGCAAAAGTAGACGGACTAGTGAAGTTTACTAAGAAAAGAAATAATAGATCTTATGTATCTATCGTTCCTGTAGCTGAGGCTTAAGAACCATTTCTTTAATACATATTAAATCCCAAATCGATATTTCGGTTTGGGATTTTTATTGTTGAAAATTTAATGATGCTTAATTTATAATACAGTTCTATTTTCTTCCTTGAAAAGTTTACTGCTTTATTAGAGACTATTGCTATTTAGAGGTTAAACGTGTAATTTCTGTCCCAGTTTGCCTGTAGTTTTACAATTTCAGGATAGTATTGAACTACTTCTGGCTGTATGTTTTCTAAGAAATTTCCAGCGTCATATTTTCCATTTGCATTAGTATCATAAATTATTCTCAAGTAATATTCTCCTGGATCTAGATAGAAGAAGTCATAAGTGTTATTTGCTTTAACCGATTGCTCTGCAATAACACTCAAGTCTTTTTTAGTAACTTGAATAATGATAGGAAAAGAGTTGCCGCCGTTTAGTTTTACGCTTATGTTTCCTAGAGCATTGGTCTTCTTAGTTCCATAACTATAGTTTAATGTATCTGTGTTTTTTGATCCATAAAAATCTGTAATTGCTCCCGGAAACAAGGTCATTTTATAAAGTTGATCTTCTTCTCTTTCAAAGTTGAATATTGCTTTGTTATTCAAACTGTCTAGTACCGTTTCAAATGCTACCGCTGTACTGTCTTTTCTTGTCAAGTCTATTAACTCATTGTCTATAAATTCAAATGGAGTAGAGGCTGATATGCTTGCTGGATTGCGTAAGGAAAAAGTAGTTTCCTTCTTTATGGTTAAGCTATCTTTTTCCATTTCTTTAAGACGTACGTTGAACTCTTTAGGCTCTTTATCATCGAGCTGCGCAATCATAAGAACAGAATCTTCCTTTAACGTAGGACGATACCAGTATTGTAGCGTGTCTTTCTTTTCTAATTTAGTAATCCTGCTATTTTCAATAATTGAGGCGTCTAGAGGCTTTACTTGAAGATTATCTACATTACCAGTATATGTCACGTATAGTCTAGAAGCAGCTTGCTGAGTAATTTTTTTGATTTCAGAATCAGCTTCTTGTTGATACATTCTAATCTCGTATTGTTGATCAGTAGGAACAACTATTTCTTCAGATACAAAACCTATTTTATCCCTTTTAGGATCAAACCTCAGATCGCTATTTTCTTCCTTGAGCGCTACTATTCTGTAAGTTCCTTCTTTTAGGTTTTCCATGGTAAATGTGGTAAGACTGTCTAGGGTATTTAACACGTATCTAGGTGCTTCTTTGTAAATGATGCTATCTGTATACTCTTCGTCTACTTCATAAAGCATGACGCTTATAAAATCATCTGTTTCATAATTTAAAGCATCGGTCACTTTTCCCTTTAAGGTTAATGAATCGATCACTTCACCAGTACTAAAAAC
>NZ_MAAX01000156.1 GCF_002162835.1 Nonlabens dokdonensis | reverse complement strand
TTCGCGAAAGCGTAACTGCCTTAAAAATTTTGTTTTATCTGGTTGTGCGTTTTCAAAAGCTCCATGATTATCTTGAAGTAGAGAACCTTTATGAAACCATATGGCGCAATGGTTTTTAAATCCAGCCAGACCAATAAGATTTTTCCCTTGATAAGTATAACATGGCGCTCCCCATTTTATAGTTTCCACTAGAGGAAAGCTGTTTAAAATTTCTCGAGCAGTAGATAATTGTTCCTTCCATTGAGGAAATTTATCGATATATTCCTGTGCGTTAGTGATCTTATTATTTTTCAAGCCTTATAATTTGATGATATAAATGTAAAAAAAATACGAGCGATAGCTCGTATTTAATATTTCATAGGAGATGGATTTTAAAACCTCCATCCAAAATTAACTCCACCACGGCCAGTAACTTCTGGTAATTCATAATCTCTTGGGTCGTCTGCAAGACCTAAATTACGCCCTATTCCAAAACCTACATCTATAAGAAAACCGCTATCGCTTACCCATTTCCATCCTATTCCTACTCCTAATGCGGCTTCTGTATACGACTCTGTCACGGTGCGACTAGGTTCAAAGGTGTCTGATACAAAATAGCTGTCTTCAAAAGTGAAAACCTTAGCAAATCCTTCACCATAAAAACCTTTTGCACCATAATCTTCTTTTGAGAAAAAGTACTGTCTGTAATAAGGAGTAATACTGAATGTTTCCACATAATCTATGTCATCTTTATTATCAAATATCCCAATATTAAGATCGACACCTACTCCAGAATACCTACCTAGCACATATTCATATCGAGGATTTATCCCTAATCCAGCAATTGCAGCTACAACATCTAAGCTTACTTCATGCTTTTTAACTTCATTGAATTTGTCTAGCCTATTTTGAGAATCGGTCTGTTCATTTTCTTGAGCACTCATTGCACCTAAAGAAAACAATGCTAATGTGAGAAATAAAATTTTTTTCATAGTTGATTATTTATTTAAAGATGCAGGAAAGATATAATAGTTGCGTTTCATCTAGAATTATTTATCGCAAAATCTAGAACTAATTTTTGCAGAATATGCAATGCTCATTAAATTTATCGTCTATTTGAAACTAAACTTTATTTAATTAGAAGACTTAATTTTAAAATCCTCTACTTTCAAATGTATAAGGAAAAGCAAAAGTGCTTTTTACTGGAAACGTGCGTAATGTGGCAGGTTTCCATTTTCCTTTAATTCTCTTTACTGCCCTTATCGCTACTTCATCAGGGCCTTTTCCCATACCGTCTTGTACCCTTATGTTTGTGATAGTCCCATCAGTATTTACATCAATCAATAAAATCAATTTCTCTACATAATCTTGCTCATCAATATCAATTCTCTCATGATAATACTTCATGTTTGCTTTAAGTTTGCGTCTAAATTTCTCCATTGACATTTCTGGAACAGCTTTGGTATAGAAATCATTGTAAACTAATTTCTTTCCAGATTTATACTGGATACCAGAAATAAAGACGCCTTGTTTAAATTCTTCTTCTAAAATTAACTTGCCATTTTTGAAAGTTTTCCACTTACCTTCTGCAAGCTTATTTTTAATACTTCCACTTATACTATCGATTTCATTTCTTAATCTTCCTCGGTAAGCACCATTATAAGTTCCATTACCTTTTTCAATTAAAACCCTACCGTCATCTGATTTATAATAATCGTATTGGTATGGCATTTCTCTTTTTACGTTTTTATTATAACTGTAAGATTCTTGAAGGCTACCATCTTCAAAATAAAACGTTTGATTGCCTACGGTACGACCATTAGAATATGACCTAGTACTTCTTTTATTTCCATTAGGGTAAAACCATTGCCATGTTCCAGATTTACGATCTGGATTCTTAGAATTTACATAGCCTTTAGATTGTAAAGAATCGTTCTCTATGTAATAAGTCTCATATTTAGTAAGCCCAATAGAAGGGTCTTCTGTACTTATTCTGTAATAAGATGCCATTTGAGAATTAGACATTTCAAATTTTTTATCCAAAAACTCTTTGTTTTGGGCAGTACTAATTATTGCAAAACAGAAGATAAAAGTGAAAGACAAAATTTGTTTAAGCATAATTACTTTTTTGTAGCTACTAATTCTGCAATGCGCACAATTACCTCAGTCGCTTTAATCATGCTTTCTACAGGCACGTATTCATAAGGACCATGGAAGTTATGACCGCCGGCAAAGATATTAGGGCAAGGTAACCCCATATAACTTAATTGGGAGCCATCAGTTCCTCCACGTATAGGTTTTATAAGCGGTTCTATTCCTAAATCTTTCATCGCTTGCTCTGCAACATCTACGATATGCATTACTGGCTCTACTTTCTCGCGCATGTTGTAGTACTGGTCCTTAATTTCAATACTTACAGCTTCACGATCGTATTGCTCGTTCAATACATGAACAAGTTTGTGCATGACCTCTTTGCGAGCTTCAAAATGTTCTTTATCGTGATCACGAATGATATAATGAAGTTCTGTTTTTTCTACAGCCCCATTCATATTATGCAAATGAAAGAAACCTTGGTAACCTTCAGTATGCTCTGGAGTTTCAAGTCTAGGCAGGGAATCGATAAACTCTTGTGCTACATACATCGAGTTGATCATCTTTCCTTTGGCATATCCAGGATGCACGATTTTACCGTGAAAAGTAACCACAGCTCCAGCAGCATTAAAATTTTCATATTCCAGTTCACCTATCTGACTTCCATCCATGGTGTAAGCCCAGTCTGCTCCAAATTGTTCTACATCAAATTTGTGTGCACCACGGCCTATCTCCTCATCTGGAGTAAAACCTACTTTGATAGTACCGTGTTTTATCTGCGGATTTTCAATCAAGTGTTTCATCGCAGTCATGATCTCTGTAATCCCAGCTTTATCATCTGCAGCGAGTAGGGTAGTACCGTCGGTAGTAACAATAGTTTGCCCTTTATACTGTTTTAAGTCCTCAAAATAATCTGGTGAAAGCACTAGATCACTTCCTTTTAGTGGAATATCTCCACCGTCATAATTCTCTATGATTTGTGGCTTAATATCTTTACCTGTAAAATCTGGTGTACTGTCAAAGTGTGAAATAAAACCTATAGTAGGTACATCATGTTCAACATTAGATGGTAATGTCGCCATGATATAAGCGTTCTCATCTATAGTGACGTCGCTCATTCCCATAGCTATTAATTCTTGATGCAACTTACGTGCAAGATCCCATTGCTTTTCACTACTAGGAGTTGTGTCGCTGTTAGGATCAGACTCTGTATCTATGGTAATGTAACTTATAAATCTATTGAGAATTTCTTGTTTATTCATGGACTATAATTTGTTTTGTAAAGATAGTGGTGATCTCGCTTTCGCGAAAGCGGAATTCTAATTATCCCAGGAACAGATTTAAACATCGCCTAAATAAAAAAGGAGAGAATATTTCTACCAAAAGTTATTGTAGCAAGAAAGCGGATTGTAAGATCGTTGAAATGCAGTATTCCTATTGGCTTCAAAGAAAGCAGGATTAGTTTCTCTAAACTGTCTTGCAAAATCATTACCGTTATTTAATCGCACACCAGTTGTGGTACGATCATTTTTAAATCTTAACCTGCCATAATCTGTATTAGAATTAGGGATAAAAGGTTTAGGCTTTAAAAGTTGAGATTCATTATAAACAGCTACCATGTCAACAGTGCCCACGCCTGGTGTGACAGAAAAACCAGTGTTAGGATTAATGATATTGTTACTGTCTAGGCTTAAGGTGACCTCTATTTGAGGTGCTGGCATTAAGAAAAGATTAAACCCTTTAAGCCCATCACCAGCAATTTCTTGACCATAAGATTGCAGGCATAGAATAGAAATAAGAAATAAGCTCCACCGGTTCATAGAGTTAAAGATAGTATTTGTAGCTAGATATCACAAAAAAAATCGAGCTACACTTAGGCAGCTCGATTCCCATCTTAAATCTAAAAACTCATTTAGATTCCCCTAAAACAAACTATAGAAAATTCCTGTAAACTATAGTGTTCTCTTTAATATTATTTTTTAATGAACTGTTGTGTAGCCGTTGCGCCATCTTTAGTTACTACTTTGATGAGGTACATTCCTGCTCTCAAATCAGCCACTTGAATCGTTGGTTCTTTTGAAATAGCCACTTGTTGCCCTTGTAGGTTGTAGATTTCTGCTTTCGCGAAAGCGGAATAACCAATTTCAACATTTAAAACATCTGTCACTGGATTAGGATGTAATTTAATAGAAAGCAAATTTACTTCTTCAATACTTGCGGTGCCGTTAAATTCTATGGCGCCCATATCTACAACGTTATTTACAACTCTAGAATTACCTAGTAAATCCTCACTGTAGGTTACAAATTGATTATTTCCTGCATCTATTGCTGGAGAATTAGATTGAAGCGAAAAGTCTGTTGTACTAGCGAATATAGGTGAAGCACTAAGGTTATTACTATTTATTCTTGTAGATCCATTATTGCCTATGTTGCTAAAACCTGTCTCATCCATTGAGTTTGATATTTCATAAATATTTGCAGCAGTCTGTGAAGTCCCATTTCCTACAGATATCAAATCTGTATTACCTGTTGTTATATTGTCATTTCCATCAAATATAGAATTGAAAACACGTAGCTGGCATATGGCACCATTACCGGTAGATCTAGAGGCAGAGATAACTGTAGTGTTAGAGCTAGAAATATTTGCAGTGTTATTTGCAAATGTACAATTAGTGAATTTTGCTCTTAACGCATTGCCACCGCTGATATCCTGTCTGAACCAGAAAAAGCCTATTGAATCTGTCGCACCGATTCCTACTTTCTCATTGTTTACAAATAGGCAATTATCTAAGTTAATAGTTAAATCTGTGTTTGCTGCTCTTGCATATAATAATGGGGCAAACCTTCCTAGATTTTCTCTCATAATCGTGTTAGAAATGGTTAATGTTCCACTTTCATCAATGACCTCTATCACTCCACCGCGTAGTGCAGCGTTCTTTTCAATTATACACTGATTGATAGTAAAATTTCCTGTTTGAAGTTTAATTGCAGATCCTTCTTGAGTCGCGTTTGAAGAGTTATCATTTGCTTGCCCACTAGATATAGTTAATCCATCTAAAGTACAGTTTTGTGCAAAGACGTTAAGTATATTTAAACTATTATCATTACGATCTGCACTGTTATATAAAGTAAACTGTCCGTCATTTCCATTTAAATCACCTGATAAAACGGTAGGGTTTGCAACTACATCACGCTCTGTTAACATAGTCTCGCTGCCATCAAATCCACCGTAAAGAATAGTCTCATCATTGTTAAGTGCAAATGCGTTTGTACGAGCTGTTCCTGGCGTATAAGTTCCTGCTGCTATCCAATATTCTCTACCATTTTGATTGATACTTAATGCGGTGGTCAGATCTTGATAAGCATCTGTCCAACTGCTACCATCATTATTACCTGTTGCGCTAGCATCTACATAAATAGGGCCTAACGGCGCAGATCCAAATTCATATGCACCCATATCTACCGCTGCTCCAGAAACTCGAGCATTTCCTATTAAATCAACTATTATATTTGAAGGAAGTAATGCGTTATCTCCAGCGTCCACTGCGGCAGATCCACTCGTTAATGTAAAATCTGTCGTGCTGGTAAACATAGGATTTGCACTAGACGTGTTTGTGTTGATACGGTTTGAACCGTTATTAGTGATATTACTGAATGAAGTTTCATCTAGAGAGTTTCTTATCGCATATAAACTGGCAGATCCGGAATTTGTACCATTCCCTACAGAGTTCATGATTGAGGTAGTAGTTCCATTAATAGCTTCGTTTCCTTGAAAAATAGAATTGAGTATTTCTACGTTTGCTGATCCGCCGTTAGCTTGAGTACCAGAAACGGCGACTGAACTTCCTGCATTTGTAGATGTATTATTTACTATAGTGCAGTTAATGAGTTTACCATTAATAGTACGGTTTAAATCCTGTCTAAACCATACGAGCCCTGGATTTGTGCTGGCACCACCATCTTTTCTATTGCCACTTATTAAACAGTTTATAAGGTTTATATTAAGTGTCCCTCCACTTGCACGTGAATATAGCACCGGTGCAAAATTCCCAAGGTTATCTGAAATAATAGTGTTTTCTATATTTGTTGTACCGATTTTATCGATCACTCTAATAACACCACCACGAGAAACTACGTTCTCTTTAACAATACAATTTTTAATAGTCATATTTGCATCATTTGCGTAAATCGCGCTTCCTTCTTCAGAAGATCCATTTGTCCCTACAGCATGTCCTCCAGAAATAGTAATACCATCAATAGTACATCCAGGTTGATTAATAACTAATATTCTGGCAGCATTCTCATCGCGACCGTTACTACTGTATTCTACTCCGGTATCGTTAGCATTTAAATCACCAGAAAGAATCGTAACGTTAATAGCAGTATCTC
>NZ_MAAX01000027.1 GCF_002162835.1 Nonlabens dokdonensis | reverse complement strand
CCAACCACGGTATTTTGCATCAGACTGTCCAGCAAAATATGCAGGAAGATCCTGTTTCATATCAAGGTTCAACAGCTTTAAAAAACCATTAAGTTGCGGTCGTGTATCGTCCAGCTCAATTAAAATAGCTCCTTCTTGCTCAAGATCAGAAAGTGCTTTTTCATATAATTTGTTTTCTTTGAATGACGTCCATACTCCAAAACGAACTCCTTCAAGCTTCCCGTTTTCAAAATCATTTGTTCCATAACTATCGATCACTTGATAAGGAGCACCTAGAGCACGGCTCACTATAGCGTTATCAATAACATTTTTAGTCATAGGTCCTGCTGTATCTAGATAACTAGAAATAGGTACAATACCTATCCCACTAAAAGTGCCTGTGGACGGCTTATAACCTACCACGCTATTTTGAGAAGATGGAGATAAGATAGATCCAGAAGTCTCAGAACCTATTGCTGCAACAGCAAAATTTGCTGCAACACTAACGCCGCTACCACTACTCGATCCACCAGTATCTATAGTTCTTCTTCCATAAGGATTCAAGGTCTGTCCTCCTACTGCGCTGTAACCGCTTGGGCAATCGCCACAGAAGAAATAAGCCCATTCACTTAAATTTGCCTTTCCTAATATGATAGCACCATCTTGCTTTAAATTTGCCACAATTTTTGCATCAGGTGTAGATTTATTTTCTAACAAAACAGCTGCTCCTGCCGTCGTAGGCATTTCAGATGTATTGATATTATCTTTTAATAAAATAGGCATTCCTCGCAAAGTATACAAAGGAATTTCATCTCCTTGATTCTTTAAATATGCCAGGTCTTTATCAGCTTGATCAGCTTGTTTTAAAGCATTAGGATTTATTGAAATTATTGCATTTAAGGATTTAGGATTTTCTCTATCGTACTTATAGATCCTATTTAAATAAAATAAAGTTAGATCTCTATAAGTCAATTTCCCACTTGCAATTGCTTCCTGAATTTCTGGTATACTTTGTTCTAGAATAAGGCTGTTTAAGTTATCGCTTTCGCGAAAGCGGACTACTTCTTCTAATAAGTTACCAAAAATCTGGTCTTTTTCTAAGTACTGAGAATCGAGCACCTTAAATTCTCTAAAATCGGTAGATGCAGTTGCAACGCTTGTGTCAGAAGATTTACATGCTAGAAATATAAATGGTAGGAAAAATAGAAATTTATTCATGAATTAAATTTTCATAAAAATAAAACTCTCGTAGATAAATTACGCTATCTACGAGAGTTTAAATTTATTTAGAATTATTTCTAATTAAAGAAACTGTCTACAAATTCTACTTTATTAAAGACTTGTAAATCATCTATTCCTTCTCCTACACCTATATATCTTACAGGAATTTGAAACTGATCAGAAATACCGATGACTACGCCGCCTTTTGCAGTACCATCTAACTTTGTTACAGCAAGACTACTTACTTCTGTAGTGGCTGTGAACTGTTTTGCCTGCTCAAAAGCATTTTGCCCAGTAGAACCGTCTAGAACTAACATCACGTCATGTGGTGCGTTAGGAATGACTTTTTGCATCACTCTTTTGATCTTAGACAACTCATTCATCAAGTTGATCTTATTATGTAATCGACCTGCGGTGTCTAGAAGGACAACATCTGCATTTTGAGCTACAGCGCTTTGTAAAGTATCAAAAGCAACACTAGCTGGATCGCTTCCCATAGCTTGTTTAACGATCTCTACGCCTACACGATTTGCCCAGATATCTAACTGGTCTACGGCTGCAGCTCTAAAGGTGTCACCAGCACCTAATACCACTTTCTTACCAGCTTTTTTAAACTGGTGCGCTAGTTTACCTATGGTCGTGGTTTTACCTACACCATTAACTCCTACAATCATAATTACATAAGGACCGTCAGTTTTAGGAACAGTAAACTCTGTAGCATCTCCATGGTTTACTTCACTCATTAATCCGGCGATCTCTTCTCGCAAGATCGCATCAAGCTCTGAAGTACCTAAATATTTATCTCTAGCAACGCGCTCCTCAATACGGTCGATAATTTTAACTGTTGTTGCAACACCTACATCACTTGAAATCAGAACGTCTTCTAGATCATCAAGAACATCTGCATCAACGGTAGATTTTCCTGCAACGGCTTTACCTAGCTTATCAAAAAAGCTAGTTTTAGACTTTTCTAAACCTTTATCTAAGGTTTCTTTTTTTTCTTTCGAAAATATTTTTTTGAAAAAACTCATGGTTCAATTGGAATAAATACAAAAATAGGGAAGTTAAAGTTGATAAAGACCATGTTATGTGTGAAAGGCAAATTGAAGTCTCAATTAGACTAGATATGCAATATCAAATCAAAGGTGATGAAGATTTAAAGCACAAAAAAACGTCTTACTTAGAGGTAAGACGTTTTTTTACGTTCTAATTAATCAACTTATTTTTTATTCAAAAAGTCGTTTACTTGATCTGGCGCCATAATAGCACTTACAAATGTGTAAGCTCCAGTTTTAGGAGACTTCACCATTTTGATTGCTTTCGTTAATCTTACATTTCCCGTTTGAAGGGATGCGATGGATTTCTTTGCCATGTCTTAATTATTTAATTTCTTTATGAACAGTCATACGCTTTAAAACCGGATTGAATTTTTTAAGTTCAAGACGATCTGGCGTATTCTTTTTATTTTTTGTAGTAATGTAACGAGACATTCCTGGCATTCCAGACTCCTTGTGCTCTGTACATTGAAGAATAACTTGTATTCTATTTCCTTTACTTTTTGCCATCTTTTATAACTTTTAAAAAATTACTTAGTAAGGTAGCCCTTTGCACGAGCTTCTTTTACTACTTGAGTAATTCCTTTTTTATTGACGTTTTTTATTGCTCTAGCAGACACTTTCAAAGTTACCCACTTATCTTCTTCTGGTAAATAGAATTTCTTCTTAAATAAGTTTACGTTAAATCTACGCTTCGTCTTATTCATAGAAAAGGAAACATTGTTTCCTGTCATCGCTTTTTTTCCAGTAAGTTCACAAACTCGAGACATGATTATTGTTGTTTAAAATCGGAATGCAAAATAACGATAATTAATTTGATCTCACAAGCCTAATTTGCAGGCTTTTTTAATAATTCTTTTTGCAAGAGTTCAAATGACTTATTTACGGTCTTTTGAATTACTCTTTCTCGATGATTTCCCATCATAAATTTTATTGCAAAACTCTCACTATCAGTAGCGATACCTATAAATACAGTTCCTACTGCTGCATCGCTATCTCCTTTAGACGGTCCAGCATTTCCTGTAGTAGCAATTGCATAATCTGATTTAAATTTTTTCTTTGCTGCAACGGCCATAGCCTCAGCAACTTGCTCGCTTACGACAGAATTTGTCTTAATAAGAGATTCCTCAACACCTAAAATATCGATTTTAGACTGTGTTGCATAAGTAATAGTACTGCCTTTAAAAAAGGCAGACGCTCCAGGAATCTCAGTGATTAAATTAGCTATTTTTCCTCCTGTGCAACTTTCGGCAGTAGCGAGCGTTTTATTTTGTTCTTTAAACAAACGACTTACTTGATCTACAAGACTTTCGTTGTTACTTTCTCCCACTATAATATCTGCTATAAGTGAGTAAAGCTGCTTAATCTGGTCGTCAACTTCTTTTTCTACAATAGTCTTATCTGTCCCAAAAGTTGACAAACGCAATCGCACCGTACCTAAACTAGGCAAATAAGCTAGCTTAATATGTTCTGGCAATGCATTTTCCCATTCTTCAATACGTGTAGCGATCGTACTTTCTCCTTGCCCAGCAGTAAGAATCGTTCTATGATGAATAAATGGTAAATCAGGATTCTCTAATATACGAGGGATAACTCCATTAGTCATGATCTCTTTCATCTCAAATGGAACTCCTGGCATAGAGACAAAAATTACATCATTACGTTCCAGCCACATTCCTGGAGCAGTTCCATAATTGTTTTTAATCACCTCAGCTTTAGAAGGAACTAGCGCTTGCGCCTTGTTCATGTCTACCATAGGATCTTTAACATATTTAGCAAACAACTGTGTTACATGCTCTAGCACTTGCTCATCAAGAACAAGCTCGTCGTCAAAATATTCACAAATCGTAGCCTTAGTCACATCATCTTTAGTAGGTCCTAAGCCGCCTGTAACTAGTACAATATCAGATTGTGATTCCGCTTTCGCGAAAGCGGATAAAATATGATCCTTGTCATCATTTATAGTTATGATTTCAAATACGTGAACACCTATTTTGTTTAACTCCTGCGCCATCCACGCAGAGTTTGTATCCACTATTTGACCTATGAGAATCTCATCACCTATAGTAATTATGGTAGCCTTCATTTAAAAATCTCTTTCTAGTTCTAGGAATGTATTTTCTAATTCCTGATGCAAAAACATAAAGTCTTCATTAATGTCCTTTTGTTCAGTATTCTTACCCCATAGTTCGAGATTACGAGCGCGCTCATGACCTTTTAAACCGAACAATTCTAAAGAAGGTTTCATCTTATGAGCATACAACCGTACATTTTCACGGTTTTCTTCAAGGACAGCACTTGCTAAATTTTCTAAATCTAAAGGCATTTCCTTTAAGAAGGTATCTACCATTGTATTAACAAAATCAGGATCGTTATCTGAAATCATTTGTACCTGAGTTAAATCGTAGGTCGTTTTTTTCATTTGACCTTGATTTCAAACATTTCTTTACCGTTTAAAGTTCCTTTTAAAACGTCGTTCTCTTCTACTCTAGAAACTCCAGCTGGTGTCCCGGTAAATATTAAGTCTCCTATTTTGAGAGTAAAGTACTGAGATACATAAGCAATGATTTCATCTATTTTCCACAACATCAATGAGGTATTTCCATCTTGCTGTAGCTCACCGTTTTTGAATAATTGAAAATCTAGAGCATCTAATGCTGGTAGTTCTTTTTTATCAATAAAATCTCTAGAAACAACTGCGGCACCGTCAAAGGCTTTGGCTTTTTCCCAAGGCAAACCTTTAGATTTTAATTTTTGTTGTAAGTCTCTAGCTGTAAAGTCGATTCCTAAACCTATCTCGTCATAGTATTTATGAGCAAATTTTTGATCGATATGTCTACCTATGCGATTAATTTTTACCACAACTTCCACCTCGTGATGTACGTCATCACTCCATGGCGGAATAAAAAATGGTTGTTTATGTAATAGTATAGAAGTATCTGGTTTTAAAAAAACAACTGGATCTTCTGGACGCTCGTTTGCGAGTTCTTTTATATGATCGGTATAATTGCGACCTATGCAAATGATCTTCATATTTTATCTACTGTAATTAGGAGCTTCTTTGGTAATGGTAACATCATGAGGATGGCTTTCCATCATTCCAGCCGAGGTTATTTTAATAAACTGCGCTGTGTTTTTAAGCGTCTCAATATCTTTTGCACCGCAATATCCCATACCAGCTCTTAAACCTCCTAAGAACTGAGTCATACTCTCAACTAAATCTCCTTTATATGGTACACGACCTACAATTCCTTCTGGAACTAATTTTTTAATATCATCTTCTACATCTTGAAAATAACGGTCTTTAGAACCGTGCTGCATTGCCTCTACAGATCCCATACCACGGTAGGATTTGAATTTACGCCCATCATAAATAATGGTCTCACCAGGCGACTCTGTAGTACCTGCAAGCATAGAACCTAACATAACACAGTCTGCCCCAGCAGCAATTGCTTTAGGGATGTCTCCTGTGTAGCGTATTCCTCCATCTGCAATTACCGGTACTCCTGTTCCTTTCAACGCATGCGCTGCTTCCATGATGGCGCTCAATTGTGGGAAACCTACTCCAGCAACTACTCTTGTAGTACAAATAGATCCAGGTCCTATTCCTACTTTCACAGCATCGGCACCAGCTTCTGCAAGATATTTTGCAGCAGCAGCAGTGGCAACATTACCTACTACAACTTCTAATTCTGGAAAATTCTTTTTTACTAGCTTTAAAACGTCTACTACACCTTTAGTATGTCCATGAGCTGTATCAATAACTACTGCATCAACTCCAGCGGCAACAAGTGCTCCAGCTCTATCTACGGCGTCACCTGTAACTCCTATAGCAGCTGCAACTCGTAAGCGACCGTATTGATCTTTATTTGCATTAGGTTGTAAGGTAAGTTTAGTAATATCTCTAAAGGTAATAAGCCCTTCTAGCTTTCCGTCTTCATCAACCACAAGAAGCTTTTCAATCTTATGTTTCTGTAAGATAATTTCGGCTTGTTGTAATGAAGTTCCCGCTTTTGCAGTAACAAGATTCTCTGAGGTCATTACTTCTGTTACAGATCGTGCATTATCTTTTTCAAAACGTAAGTCACGATTAGTGATGATTCCTTTTATATAACCGTCCTGATCAATGATAGGAATTCCTCCTATTCCGTGCTCTCTCATGCTAGCTTTGGCATCTCCTATAGTAGCGTTTTCAGTCAAAGTAACTGGATCGATGATCATACCACTTTCTGCTCTCTTAACACGACGC
>NZ_MAAX01000104.1 GCF_002162835.1 Nonlabens dokdonensis | reverse complement strand
TCGTAGATTCATTTCCTGAACTATCTACGTACTCGACATCTATTGTGGAAGGATAGAAAACATCTAATTCAAAACTCCCATCACCTATATTTTGATTGAACTCGCGAGGTAGTCTTTCAAAAAAATCACATTCTTCATCTTGAGTTAACGTGTTATTACTATAAATAAAATCGCAGTTCAAAGATTCATAGTTAAAGCTTACCTCATATACATCAGCCGTTCCAGACGTATTGATAAAATCAATTTCTACCACGGCAGCCTCTTTTAAAATTGTTTCTGGAATATTTAAAAAAAGTTCATCACCTAGCTCTTCTCTTGAAATACTGACTTTATTAGAAAAATAGTTTTGTGAATTAAAATTGATGAAAAAGCCACCATCTACTAGCATAGTAAATTCTACATCTCCATTTGCATCTGTAACACCTTTACCTAAAATAAAATCTTCTTCAGCAGGTTGAAATTTTGTAAGCTCCTGTCCTAAGATAAAATCAAAGGTTCTATAAGTGGTCGCGTTTACCTCGAGATTAGAAATAGGATTTCCTGCAACATCTACTACTCTTGTTTTAAATAAAGCACGAACATCATCTTCTAATCTAGCCTCACAAGATATGAGCAGACAAGCTAAAATTAAGAATAACAGTTTTTTCATGTTCTGGTAGTTTACACTAAAGATGCATAAATGTGAAAAAGGTTGCTTGAAATAGCTAGAGAATTATTACTTATTTGTAATAACATCTGCCCCTAGAAATTGATCATTTTTATTATAGTACCATTTACGTACTTTAGGCATGTTAATACCTTTTACCTTTTTAATCTCAGAAAGTAAAATGTATTCTCCAGTATCCATTTTCATCTTACCACTAGCGTCTGTTTTATAAAATTGATAGACTTTCAATTCGTAGGATGTAGGATTAAAATAGAAAAACCACACATCACTTCCTACTGACTCTTCATAAGTGACCCTTAATACTAAATACTCTTTTCCTTTAAAAATTTTACGATCTACTTTATCAGTAATAATAGTACCTTTATCTTTTAATTTCATGGGCAAGCCATAGAGATAGGTATAGTAATTTTTCATGAAGATGGCTCTTTCCACATCTTTTTCATCAGTAATGATAACCTCTTCAGGTTTCCTCAAATCACTTTTGACTGCGCTACCTTTACCATTACTAACATAGTAACTCGTGTTAATACTATCCCTTATTGCACTGACTGAAAAATATTCATTAGGTACGTCTATTGTTATCTCACTTACTCGTTCCGGTTGATCTGGTGTGTTCATCGTCACCTCAAAACTGCCATTAAACTGTTCCCAGTTTCCATAAGGGTCATGATATTTGATCGCCTTTTGAAGAAGTTGATTTCCATTTAATTCTTGAGCTTGAATGTGGAAATGTGCTATAAACGATAATAGAAGAAAAGTATATTTCATAAGAACAGTGTATAGGCTAAAGATAATTGTATAAAATTAAATCTATGGAAACAAAAATCCCAATGGCACAAACCATCGGGATTAAAATAAATATTCAATATCCTAGTCTTAGTTCTTGTGCATGAATGCTTGTTTAGCGCGTAGTTCAGCTTCTGTCTCTACTATATCATCATCTGGCACGCAACAATCTACCGGACATACAGCAGCACATTGCGGCTCTTCATGAAAACCTACACATTCTGTACATTTATCTGGAGCGATATAATAAAACTCATCACTTATCGGTTCTTGGGTTTCATTTGCATCCACCTCTTTGCCAGATGGGAGAACGACTTGACCGTCAAGATCAGTTCCATCAGCATAACGCCAGTCATCTGCCGCTTCATAAATGGCCGTGTTAGGACATTCCGGCTCGCAGGCTCCACAATTAATACATTCGTCTGTTATGATGATTGCCATAGCTTTTCTTTACTTTTGCACAAAAATAGCATCTAGTGAAGACATTTTCAATAAATACTACGTTAAATGATCGTATTTCCGCTTTCGCGAAAGCGGGATCACAACTATCCTCTTTTCTTGAAGGGACATTAGATTCTAAAACCAGTAATGGTGACAACTGGAGCGATTACATCCAGCAACGACTAGATCTTGCTGGACATAAAAACTCTTGGTTTACTGAAGACACCCTAAATTTTGCACTGCACCAATGGGCAACTGCCTTGACTACAGAAAATTTACAAGAATGGGTAAAACCCTATCATTTAGAACACATTAAATCAAAAAACGTAGGTTTAATTACCGCAGGAAATTTACCTCTAGTAGGATTTCATGATGTTTTAAGCGTTATAATTACGGGACATCATGCCTTGATTAAAAATTCTTCTAATGACGATGTGTTGACACCTTTAGTTCTAGAGATGGCCTCATTCTTTTGTCCAGATTTATCAAATTCGTACTCGTTTGCTGATGGCAAGTTAGAAAATTATGATGCGGTCATTGCCACGGGAAGTAATAATACTGCTCGTTATTTTGAGCATTATTTTGGTAAAAAACCACATATTATACGCAAGAATCGCAATAGTATAGCTGTATTAACTGGTACAGAAACCTTAGAACAAATGCAAGCATTGAGCGATGATGTGTTCCTATATTTTGGTTTAGGATGTCGCAGTGTGAGCCATTTAAAAGTTCCCAAAGGTTACAACTTTGATCTATTTTTTAATGGCATGTTTGCAAAGAAAGAACTGATTCACCATGAAAAATATGTGAACAATTACGATTACAATAAAGCTGTTTACTTAATGAGTGAATTTGACTTACTCGATAATGAGTTTTTATTGATAAAGGAAGAGAGCGACAGCTACTCCTCGCCTATTGCCAGTTTAGGATACAGCTATTATGATTCTATAGATGATGTTGCCATGGAGATCAAAAACAATGCAGATCAATTGCAATGTGTCGTTGTAGAAGGTGATGCTGCCACTACTATAAATAATACTCTAGGTGATATAACTGCACCACAATTAGTAAATTATGGTAAAACACAAATGCCAGAATTAAATGACTATGCAGATGGAATAGATACCATTCAGTTTTTGTTGACATTATCTTAAAAACCTTATTGATTTCCTAACAGTATTTGAGTGTCTATTTTGCATTTTTGTAATTCACTTAAATGAAGAGCAAAATGTTGAAGCACAATTTTAGCGCAGGACCTTGTATCCTACCACAAGAAGTATTTAAAAAAGCAGCCGATGCTGTAATTGATTTCAACGATTTAAGCATTTTAGAAATATCCCACCGTAGCAAGGATTTTGTCGCGGTTATGGAAAAAGCACAAAGCCTAGCTCTAGAGCATTTAGGTCTTACAGATAAAGGTTATAAAGCCTTATTCTTAGGTGGTGGAGCTAGTATGCAATTTTTAATGGTAGCTTATAATTTATTAGAAAATAAAGCAGCCTATTTAAATACGGGAACCTGGTCTGCCAAGGCAATTAAAGAGGCAAAATTATTCGGTGAAGTTATAGAAGTAGCTTCTTCAAAAGCTGATAATTACAATCATATTCCTAAAGACTATACCGTACCTAGCGATGTAGATTACTTTCACTTTCAAACTAATAATACCATTTTTGGCACACAATTACAATCTACACCAGATGTATCTGTACCTTTGATTTGTGACATGAGCAGCGATATTTTCTCAAGACAACGCGATTTTGAAAAGTACGATTTAATCTATGCAGGTGCTCAAAAAAATATGGGACCAGCTGGTACTACACTTATCGTAGTGAAAGAAGATATTTTAGGTAAAGTATCTCGACAAATTCCTTCGATGCTCAGTTATCAAACACATATTTCAAAAGATTCCATGTTTAATACACCACCAGTATTTCCTATCTACGTAAGTATGCTAACTCTGGAATGGTTAAAGGAGTATGGTGGAATAGGCGCCATTGAAAAATTAAATAATCAAAAGGCTGACCTGATTTACAACGAGATAGATCGTAATCCTTTATTTAAAGGCTTTGTAATAAACAAAGAAGATCGATCTAAAATGAATGCTACATTTGTACTTGCTAACGATGCACATAGTAAGAAATTTGATTCATTATGGAAAGAAGCAGGAATAAACGGTCTTAACGGTCACAGATCTGTAGGAGGTTATAGAGCAAGTATGTACAATGCGCTATCTCTAGAAAGTGTTCAAACACTAGTAGATGTTATGCAACATTTAGAAAAGCAGGCCTAACTTATAAATATTCAAATAGCTATTTGAATTGTAATATTTAAATCAACATTTCTGCAATTACCATATTGCGCTCATAGGGATCTAATAAAAAATGAAAAAAATGAAAATACTAGCAAACGACGGTGTTTCTCAAAGCGGAATAGACAAATTAACCGCTGCTGGACATGAGGTCATCACAACTAACGTTGCTCAGGACCAGTTACAAGATTATATCAATAAAAATGAAATTGCCGTTTTACTAGTTAGATCTGCAACTACAGCACGCAAAGAACTTATTGACAACTGCCCTAGTCTTAAAATCATAGGTCGCGGTGGTGTTGGAATGGATAACATAGATGTAACTTATGCCAGAGAAAAAGGGTTGAAAGTGATTAACACTCCTGCCGCTAGTAGTTCTAGTGTGGCAGAGTTAGTTTTTGGTCATTTATATGGTGGCGTGCGTTTTTTATATGATGCAAACCGTAATATGCCGCTAGAAGGAGATAGCAACTTTAAAGGCCTAAAAAAGCAATATGCTAAAGGCTCTGAGTTGAGAGGTAAAACTATAGGAATTATAGGGATAGGACGCATAGGTCAAGAGGTTGCCAAAATAGCGGCTGGTGTAGGAATGAACGTTATAGCTCACGATAGTTTTGCAGATAAAGCACCTACAGTTTCATGGGATCTTTTTGACGGTCAAACGATTAACGTAGAAATCCCATTAGTAAGTAAAGAAGATCTTCTTAAAAAATCTGACTTTGTAACTATTCATGTTCCAGCTCAAAAAGACTATGTCATAGGAGAAACAGAACTAGCAATGATGAAAAAGGGCGCAGCGATCGTAAACGCTGCTCGTGGTGGTGTTCTTGATGAAGTTGCATTAGTAAATGCATTAGAATCAGAGCATATTTCATTTGCTGCTTTAGACGTATTTGAAAAAGAACCACAACCAGAAATTGTATTACTTATGAATTCTAAACTTTCATTAAGCCCGCATATAGGAGCGGCAACTAATGAAGCTCAAGATAGAATAGGAACTGAACTAGCAGATCAAATTATTGAGATACTAGGCTAAAAAATTCAGCCATTATAATTATCATATAAAAGCCACATCTCTATAGCGATGTGGCTTTTTTGATTTCCTTAACTTCAAAATACTTGTATATACAATATTTTTGTGTACATGAAAACAGTACTACATAAATCAGATTCAAGAGGTCATGCAAATCATGGCTGGTTAAATAGTTATCATACTTTTAGTTTTGCAGGGTATCACAATCCTGAAAGAATGAGCTTTGGCGTTTTACGTGTTTTAAATGATGATACCGTCGCTGGCGCAATGGGTTTTGGAGCTCATCCTCATGCAAATATGGAAATCATAAGTATACCATTATCAGGAGATTTAGAACATCAGGACAGTACTGGTAGAAAAGCGATCATTAAAAATGGAGATATACAAGTGATGAGCGCTGGTACTGGTATAACTCATAGTGAGAAAAATGCATCACAGAATGAAGAAGTAAAATTTCTTCAAATTTGGGTGATTCCTAACAAACAAAATGTTGAGCCTCGATACGACCAGATCACATTAGATCCTGCCAGTAGAAAAAATCAATTAGAACAAGTAGTATCTCCTTCACCAGATGACGCTGGAGTATGGATACATCAAGACGCTTGGTTCCATTTAGGAATTATCGATAAAGATATAAGCATTCCATACACAGTAAAAAAACAAGGTAATGGCGTTTACATCTTTGTTATAAACGGTTCCTTTAAAATAGGCGAGCAATTATTAGAAAAGCGTGATGGACTAGGAATTTGGGATACAAGCTCATTTAACTTCACGGCTTTAGAAGAGGATTCAGAGATCCTCGTGATGGAAGTACCATTGAGTTAAAGAGTATTTTGTCGATGAAAACTACGCTTTCGCGAAAGCGAAATAAAATGAATTTCTTTTTTTAAAGCGATAGTAAATTATTGTAAATTGAACTTCATTTTAAAAATCTATTCATGTCTTCTATACTCGACTTATTAAATTCTGACATAGGGAAAACCCTAATCCAAGGTGCATCTCAAAAAACTGGTCAGTCATCAGATAAAACTGCAAATGTTTTATCTCAAGCTATGCCACTTATTTTAGGTGCTATGCAACGTAACGCCTCTTCTCCTGAAGGTGCGCAATCTTTGAATAATGCATTAAATGATCCACGTCATAGTGGTGGTGGCGTTATTGATATGCTAGGAGGAATTTTTGGCGATGGCGCAGGAAGTCCTGAGCAACTTGAACAAGAAGGTGCTGGCATCTTAGGTCATGTGCTAGGTAGTAAACAACCTCATGTAGAAAATGCACTA
>NZ_MAAX01000141.1 GCF_002162835.1 Nonlabens dokdonensis | reverse complement strand
AACTCTAAAACTTTAAACTATGATTAGAAATTTACGACGGTTGACCGCCGTGCTTTCTGTTTTTGCATATTCTCTACTTTCTGCGCAGGGGACTTGTGAATATACAGACGTCTCCTCAGGTACTGATAATTCCAACTATGTGGAATTTAACAGTTTTGATTGCGTAGATACAGTCGACAACTCCTATATTACGGAGGCTATTGTCGATTTTTACCACAACGGGTCTTCATGGACTTGTACAAATTATTATTCTTTTAATTTGGAAGTTAACGGTGAAGAAGTTGCTTCCGATTTTTGTGATCTTGATAGTGTTGATTTATCTACATATGGTGTGGATGTCAATAATATCACTAGTATAAAGATCGTTTCTCAAGACAATGATAGTTGGGCTGATAACAATACTATCAACGCTTTCTTAGGTCTTTATTATTCTACTCCAACGTGTCCTCCTCCTTCAGGAGCTGAGGCAACAAACATTAACCCTACTACTGCAGATATCTCTTGGGATTCAAATGGTAGTGAGGCATTATGGAATGTTGAAGTAGTAAATATTACTGCTGGTGATACAGCAACAGGAGTAGCTACTTATTCGGGTGTATCGAGTAATAGCCTTTATCAAATAACTACACTTTTGCCTGAAACTGAATATGAAGTTTATATTCAGGCTGACTGTGGTCCTTTTAATGCAACTCCACAAAGTGACTGGTCTTGGCCGGTAACTTTCACGACACCTCCTACATGTATTCCATTAGGAGATATTTCTATTGATTCAGTATTTGATACTTCAGTTTTCTTATCGTGGGCTCAGATTGCATCTGAGACTTCTTGGGATATTGAATTGATTAATACATCACTTACTCCTCCAGACACATTTACATTTACGCCTACGAATCCGGGTCTTTCAACAAATGCACCTGAATTAACGGGTCTAGTTCCTGAAAGTAACTACCAGGTAATCGTAAGAGCAAACTGTGGAATTATTGATGGTCCAAGTGCGTGGACTCAGGTTTACTTTTTCACAACTCTTCCAACTTGTCAGGCTCCTATTGATTTAGTTTTAGGATCTTATGATAATGATGAAATTACATTCTCTTGGACTTCTATTGATACGGAGACAATGTGGTATGTAGAGTATGTTAACGTAACCTTAGGTGAAATACAAACTGGTATTGCGGATGACAGTACTTTTACTGAGTCATATACTGCAATTAACTTAGATGCAAATTCTGAGTATGAATTATACGTTAGTGCTGCTTGTGGTGGTGCTGATGGAAGCTCTTATTGGTCAGGTCCAGTAACTATTACTACATTGTGTAACCCTGTTGCTATGCCATTTACTGAACCTTTCAGTACATGGGTGCCAGACTGTTTCGATGTTGATAATGGTGATGGTGACTGGAATGCTTATGTTACAGGTGGTGATACAGTAGCTGCACAAGCTAGAAACACTTGGGGTAACTATAGTACCAACAGACATCTTATTGCTCCAATGGTTAGTATTTCGCAAGAAGCATTACTTACTTTTAGCTGGTCTCACATGGAGAATACTAACTTTGATGATACATTAAGCGTTAGGTTGTCTTCTGATGGAGGTTTTTCATGGACAAATGTATGGAGTGTAACCGGTGGTGCTTTCCATTCGAATGATGGTGCTTCTTTTTCTTCTCCAGGTTCTTATATTGAACAAAGCTTGTTGATTGATAACTCGTATGTAGGTTCAGATGTAACTGTAGATATTGCTTATACTTCTCCTGCTTCAGGTGGTAATATGGTATTTATTGATTCTATGGCTGTAACGGCTTTACCTCCATGTAATATCCCATATTACTTAGATGTAGATTCATTGTATACTACTTCTGTAGATATGGCATTTACAGTTGCTGGAACGGGTGCTACTTCTTATGAAATAGAAGTAATTGAAGGACAAGATACTATTACAGGTGTTGCTACGGATATTGTTTCTGGTTCGCCATTTACTTTAACTGGATTAACACCAGGTACGGATTATACGGTTTATGCTAGAACTATTTGTGGATCGGATTCAACTGTTTGGGTTGGGCCAATTACATTTACTACAGTATGTGCACCGGTAGCCGAGTACTCTACTTCATTTGAAGGATTGGAAACTGATGATCCTATCAACTGTTGGAACCTAATTGATAGTTCGACTTCGGCTTGGACAAATGTTCATGTGTTTAGTGCAACTTGGGCTCCAGGGAATACAGGAATAGTGTCTCTTCATTTTGATAACTATAACGTTACTTCTAATTTACACCAATACGCTGTATTGCCGGAGTTTAGTAATGTATCAGATCAAACACATAGATTGAGATTCTATGCTAGACAAAATAATAATGGTACGAATGAATTGGTAGTAGGTACAATTACGGATCCTACAGATATCAATACATTTACGCCAAAAGATACAATTGATCCAACAGGAACGTACGCTCAATATACTTTCAATTTTGACGATTATACTGGATCTGATTCATATGTAGCCTTAAGAAGTGTTGCTACATCTAGTTGGTCAGATACGTATGTGGATGATGTTGAGTGGCAAGAAATTCCAAACTGTTTCCCTCCTACTTCAGTAACAATTGATTCTACATCAACTACTACTGTTTCTGTTTCGATAGATTCACTTGGAACATTTGGAACTGAGTGGTTCATTGAAATGGTGGATGTTACAGGTACGAATCCAACTGTATTGGATACTGCATTTACACCTTCACATACTATTGATGGATTGATGTCATCTACAGTATATGAAATGACTATCTCTACAAACTGTCCGGATGCTATTAGTGAAGAAACTACTTCTACGGTAGCTACTGACTGTGCTCCAGTTGGTGACTTCTATAATGACTTTGAGTCATTGTCTGGACCTGGTGATACATCTGTATGTTGGGATTATGTAGCAGTTCATACTTCTACATCTGCTTGGTCATTCCCTCTTGTTGATACATATAGCTCTACTTGGAACAATTGTGACGGTACAAATGCTGTTAGAATGTATAGTGGAGATGAATTGAGTTCAGAGTTATTATTAATTACTCCTGAATTAGCTGATATCAATGCTGGAACACATGTATTGACATTTACTGCTACTACATTTGGATCTTCTTGGACACAACCTGCTCCTTTTGAGGTGGGGACTATTACAGATGCGAATGACCCAAGTACATTTACTTCAATGTATTCTGGTGTAGCGCATTTTAACTGTGATTCAATTACTGTTCCATACCTTTCTTATACTGGAACGGATTCACGAATTGCAATTAGATTTGCCGCATCAACTACTTTCGATAACCTATACATCGATAAGATGAAATGGGAAGAAGGTCCTGCTTGTGCGTTACCTGTAGGTTTAATTGCTGAAGAGATTTTGGATTCTGAAGTTACACTTGAATGGTTGAATATTAGCCCTGATACCGTATGGTATTTAGAATTGGTTGATGTATTGGATACTTTAGATGTATATGATAGTATTCCAACGGATACTGCTTTTACGCATCCATTTACTATTACAGGATTGACAGAGAATACTATTTATGATGTATATCTATCAAATCTTTGTGATACACCTTACGCAGATGTTCAATTGACTTTTGTTACTCCATGGGGTAATAATATTGGAGTTACTGAAATTCTTTCACCTGGTTTAACAGGATGTAACTTGAGCGATTCTTCTCAAATTGAAATTGAAATCGAAAACTTTGGTGGTCTTCCAGCTACTGGATTCCCAGTAGAATTAAGTTGGGATGATTCTATCTTCTTTAATGTAGGTACTTTCATGGATACTATTCAGCCTGGTGCTACTGCTACCTTTGTTGTTGATGGTTATTATGATTTCTCTACAGCGAATGATTCTTCATTCTGGGTTCAGACTGCTTTAGCAGGAGATTCTGTATTATTAAACGATAAGAGAGGGTCTTCAGTTACCAACTTAGGTAATATGTTGATTGATGTTCAGATTAACACTGGAGATTACCCTACAGAGGTTGCTTGGGCATTAGTAGATACCGTAAATGGAATCTATGCTGATTCTATTTCTAACGGTACGTATACTATTTGGAATTCATCTTACTTCCATGAAGTTTGTGTGTATGAAGGAGCGGATTACGTTATGAATGCTTGGGATACATATGATGATGGATGGAATGGTGGTACCTATTCTATTACACGTTGTGGTGGTATTATCCTTGCAAACAACGATGGAAACGAAGTAGATAATGGTATTCAAGGTATTCCTTGGCCAAACTGGGATTTAGAAGCTACTGAAAGTTTACATATAGAGCCTTGTCCTGATAATGATCTTGCTGTAATGTCTATTGACGGATTAGTTAGTGCATGTGGACTTGGAATTGAAACTGGAAATGTTACCATTATGAACTTTGGTAACAATGATGTCGCAGCAAATGGTGCAACAGCTCAATACATGTTCAACAACAGTGGATTGTGGATTGACTTCTGGAACTTCGATTCTGGATTGGCTTCTCAAGAAGATACCATAATGGATCTGCCTGCTGTAGATATGAGTATTACTGGTGAATATACAATTGCTGTACAAGTTGTATTTGCATTGGATTCTGATACTTCTACCAATATGCAATCTATTGATATTACTAGTGTACCTACTTTAACGGAGGATTCTACTACATTCAATAGTGATAATGGTGGTTGGACTTCTGAAATAAATACTGGTGTTGCAAATTCTTGGGAATATGGTATTCCAACTACTACGGTTGCTGGAAACGGAAATGATCAAGAAGTTTGGGCAACGAACCTGACTGGTAATATGGCGCTTAACGAATCATCTTACTTAAACTCTCCTTGTTATGACTTCTCTAGTTATACAGATGATGTTGAGCTTGAGTTTGACTTTGTTAAGACTAGCTTTAGCCATTCTGTTCAATTGCAAAAATCATCAAATGGTGGTGCTACTTGGCAATGGGTATTTACGGCTACATCAAATACAAATAGCTGGACGCATAGAACTATGCTAGTATCTGGTCTTGATGGTGAGTCTGATGTAAGGTTTAGATGGGTTACTAACTCTTCTTGGTCTAATCCAATTGAAGGTTTCGCTTTCGATAATTGGGAGGCTTACGAACACGTACCATATACAGATGCTTCGTTATCTAACTTGGCAGTTGCTGGTAATACTGTATCTGCTCCTGTAGCCTTTGATCCAGCTGTATTAGATTATACGTATGAAGTACCATACGGAAGTACAAACTATAATGTTTCAGCTTCTGTTAATGCTCCATTCATTACAAGTATGACTATTGATCAAGTTTCTTCATTACCTGATACTGCATTTGTAACAGTTGTAGCTGAAGATAATAACTACTCTAGTACGTACTCTGTATATATTACGGAAGGTCCTGCTGCAACTGATGCAACACTACAGTCGTTATCTGTAAGTGGTAACTCGGTTCCTAACTTCCACCCTGATACATTATGTTATACTTTAACATATCCGTATGGATCTGCATTTACGCCTTCTGTTACATATTTGGAGAATGATCCAAATGCAACAGTACAGGTTAACAATGTTGCGATTCCTGGTACTGCTACTGTCGTAGTAACTGCTGAGGATGGAGTAACTGTAAATGTATATTGTATTAACTATGAAGTTCTATCTCAGTCATCAAATGCATTATTGTCTGATCTTACGGCTGATTTTGTAACGGTACCTGGATTTACATCTGGTGATACATTGTACTTCATGGAACTTCCTAATGGAACTACAACTCCTCCTACGGTAATTGGTACATCGGATGATCCTAATGCTACAATTGCGTACACGCAAGCTGTAAACTTACCGGATACTGCTGTGGTTGAAGTAACTGCTGAGGATGGAACAATAATTACTTATTATGTTGTATTTACAGAAGCTGCTGGAACGGATGCTTCATTATTAGATCTTACGATCAATGGTGGTACAGTAATTGGGTTTGATGCTACAACATTCAACTATTTTGTTGAATTGGATTATGGTACACCAATCCCATCTGTGAATGTTGGTGCACTTGCTGTAGATACTTCGGCTACTGTTGTAGTTGTAGATGCTACAGGTGTTCCTGGAACTACAGTTATTACGGTAACTGCAGAGGATGGTCTAACTGTTCTTATCTATTATATCAACTGGTCATACACTGAGCCAAGTGCTGATGCAACCTTATTCTCTATGTCTTCTGATTTAGGTGGATTCTGTGTTGGAGATTTGACTGATATGCAAGATTCTTTAGTTGTAGATGGTTCAGTATTGAACTATGTATTACAAGTTGGACCAGGATCTACATCATTAGCTGACTTATTGGTATATCCAAATGATGATAACGTTACTATTACTATTGAAGGTGATGGTACTGAGGCTCCTTATGGAGAGATTATCATTACTGTTGTAGCGCAAGATGGATTTACTACTCTTGTTTATACTGTTGATGTTACTGTGAACTGTACAATAGGATTGGATGAGACTGTTCTAGGTCAAATTTCAGTAAGTCCTAACCCATCTAACGGTATCTTCTCTATAGAGACGCCTGCTGACTTAACTAACTACGA
>NZ_MAAX01000052.1 GCF_002162835.1 Nonlabens dokdonensis | reverse complement strand
TTTGTGCCTTATTGGTTTCATTTACTTATGTAGCTGGTCAAATGCGTGGTGTAGGACTGGTTTTCTCTAGATTCCTAGAAGTAGAAATCAACACTGGTGTAATTATAGGAATGATTATCGTTTTATTTTATGCCGTACTTGGCGGAATGAAAGGAATCACTTATACACAAGTAGCACAGTATTGTGTACTCATTTTTGCATTTACCGTTCCTGCGATATTTATTTCTATTCAAATGACAGGAAATCCTGTACCTCAACTAGGAATGGGAAGCACACTTGCCGATGGTTCTGGAACTTATTTACTTGATAAACTCGATGGCTTAAGTACAGATCTAGGTTTTGCCGCTTATACAGATGGATCTAAATCTATGATTGACGTATTTGCCATAACACTAGCTTTAATGGTAGGTACTGCAGGATTACCTCACGTGATTGTGAGATTCTTTACGGTAAAGCGTGTTAAAGATGCGCGTAAAAGTGCTGGATGGGCACTATTATTAATTGCAATTCTGTATACTATGGCTCCAGCGGTGGCAGTATTTGCCAAAACAAATATGATCGATAGTGCTGTAGGGAAATCTTATGCAGACCAGCCTGAATGGTTAAAGAATTATGAAGACATAGGTCTCATAGCTTGGACTGATAAGAATGGCGATGGTATCGTTCAATACGGTCCTGGTAATGCTTTTGAAGGCAATAAGAATAAGCCTATGTTTGATGAAAAAGTGCGCACTGCTTTAGGGAATCGCGCAACTACTAATGCGAGTATGACCACTGCAAACGAGTTATATGTAGACCGTGATATCATGGTGCTTGCAAACCCTGAAATAGCAAATTTACCAGATTGGGTGATTGCACTAGTCGCTGCTGGTGGACTTGCAGCAGCACTTTCTACAGCTGCTGGATTATTATTAGTGATCTCTTCTTCTGTTTCACATGATTTAATTAAGAAAGTAGTGAATCCTAATATTTCTGAGAAAGGTGAGTTAATCGCTGCACGTTTAAGTGCTGTAGGTGCTGTTTGTGTTGCTGGTTATTTTGGAATCAATCCACCAGGATTTGTGGCTGCGGTTGTGGCACTTGCTTTCGGACTTGCGGCAGCATCGTTCTTCCCTGCCATTATTCTTGGGATATTCTACAAGAGAATGAATAAAGAAGGAGCTATAGCAGGTATGGCAGTAGGTATTCTTACTATGCTCATTTATATGATGAAGTATCGACTAGGATGGTTTGATGAAGTTCTTCCTAGCAAAGAAGAATGGTGGTTTGGTATCTCACCAGAAGGTTTCGGTACGATCGCTATGCTCATTAACTTTGTGGTAAGTCTAGTAGTTTGTCACTTTACATCTCCACCACCACAAGACGTACAAGATATCGTTGAGAACATCCGTATACCAAGTGGTGCCGGAGAAGCAACTGGTCATTAAGTTTCCGCGTAGGTGGAAATCTAGCGAAATGGATATCTCAATAACGATGCAGTCTGAAAATTTTAAATGAGTAATCAGAATCCATAGATATCCATGATTTAATTCAGGCTGCACTTTCTCTAGAAGTGCAGTTTGTTTTTATCTAGCTTTCGCGAAAGCGATACAACTAAAGATTAATCATTAAATAGTATCTTGAGAGTCAATTTTAAGGATTAAAATTTTGAATAGAAGACTACCATCTTGAATTTTAAAAACCCATGCAGTCTAGCTGGAAATAAAAATGAAAAAAAGACACCAACAAAAACTTGTTATTCTATCTATAGGACTAGTAATTTTCTTGAATGTACCCATCATATTTATATTTAATAGTGAGTTCTCAATTTTAGGAGTACCAGTCTTATATGCATACATCTTTTTGGTGTGGTTGTTAAGTGTCATAATAACTTTTACAGTGATTAAAAAATATGCCTAGCTACGCCATCATATTAGTGATTGTAGGATACTTATCGCTCTTATTTGCGATGGGAATCTGGGCAGACCGTAGGTCAAAATCTAAATGGGTGCACAATCCATGGGTGTATGCTTTATCGCTTGCGGTGTATTGTAGTGCATGGACGTATTACGGTAGTGTAGGAATTGCAGCGACCAGTGGTGTAAGCTTTTTAACCACCTATTTAGGACCTGTGATCGCTTTGCCATTATGGATATTAATTTTAAAAAGAGTGGTTCTTATTTCAAAACAGTATCAAGTCGCCAGTATTGCCGATTTTATCTCGCTACGTTATGGAAATAACCGTTCTATAGGTGCGATAGTAACTATAATTTGTGTAGTTGCTGTTTTACCTTATATCGCTTTACAATTAAAAGCGGTTTCTGAAACTTTTGACATTTTATCAGAGAGTTCAAAAAGTACCAGCATTTTTACCGACAGTACTTTCTACATAGCGGTACTGCTTGCGGTATTCGTGGCGCTTTTTGGAACTCAAACTACTGATGCCTCTCGCAGGCGTAGTGGTTTAGTATTTACCGTTGCGGTAGAAAGCGTTCTGAAGCTGGTGTTCTTTTTAATCATAGGTGTCTATGTTACGTTTTATTTGTTTGATGGAACGACAGATATTTATGAACAGATCTCTGCTTTAGATGGTTTTGAAAAATTAGCCACTTTCTCAAATATGGAAGCCAGTATCAACTGGTATTTTATGATTGCCCTGTCGTTTTTTGCGATATTCTTACTACCTAGACAGTTTCAAGTTAGTGTAGTAGAAAACACCTCAACAAATCATTTGAAAAAAGCAAGTTGGGTATTCCCTTTGTACTTATTGCTCTTTAATGTATTTGTGATATTTATCGCATGGGCTGGGAAACTGATGCTTTCCAGTGATTTGAATCCAGATTATTATACGCTGTATTTACCTCTAGAACATGGTCACCGACTATTAGGATTAATGGTTTTCTTGGGTGGTTTATCGTCCGTGATTTCTATGGTAGTAGTAAGTGCTCTTGCATTAAGCACCATGATCAGTAATAACCTCATTATACCTTATGGATTTTTAAAAGTGCTTAATAAAAGTAACCCCAGTAGTAATGCTCGTAACATTAAAAACATACGTAGAGTTTCCATTTTTATTTTAATAATAGGCGCATACTTTTTCTATGTGAACTTTAATATTCAGTTGTCACTATTTAGTATAGGGTTAATTGCCTTTGTAATTATAGCTCAACTAGCACCAGCATTTTTTATAGGCTTGTTTTGGAATCGCGGTAGTGCAGCAGCTGCAAAAATGGGAATCCTTGCAGGATCTTTGGTCACCTTTTACACGCTAGCCTTACCCTTTATTAATGAGGTGTTTGTGGAAGGCAGCACCTTAGTAAGTAATGGGCCATTTGGGTTAGCACTATTAAAACCTTATCAGTTATTTGGATTAGACTTTATGCCGCCAGTAACCCATGCATTTTTTTGGTCGATGGTTTTTAATGTGATGTTCTATTTGATTTTCTCAGTGATCAAAAAAGGTAATTACAGAGAGCGTAATTATGCTGAACTTGTTGTTAACGCATCAAGTTATGGAGACTTACAAGAAAACGCCTTTGTATGGCGTGGAGAAGCTTATGTATCTGAAATAAGAAAAGCACTCACGAGATTCTTAGGAGAAAAACGTACCACAAGAGCTCTTAATATTTTTTACCGCAAGTATGATTTGAATCCACAAGAGGAGAAGGCAGACGCGCGGTTGGTCAACTTTTCAGAAAAACTACTTACTGGTTCCATAGGTGCAGCAAGTGCAAAACTTATGATAAGCAGCGTGGTTAAAGAACAACCAGTAACCTTACCAGAAGTACTTAAAATCTTAGAAGAAAGTAAAGAAACCATAACTGCAAATAAGCAACTACAACAACAATCCTACGATTTAAAGCGACTGTCTGATAATCTTAAAGAGGCAAACGAAGCGCTCGTAGAAAAAGACCGTCAGAAAGATGAGTTTCTCGATACGGTAGCACACGAGTTAAAAACTCCTACTGCATCTATAAGAGCTGCCAGTGAAATTCTAGCGGATGCTGATGACATGCCTAAAGAATTGAAGCAAAAATTTCTAGAAAACATAGTTAACGATGCTGATCGATTAGCGGTGTTAATTACTAATATTCTAGACCTTGAAAAACTATCTAGCGGTCGTGAGATCATGGATAAAAAAGAGCATTTATTGAAAAATACAGTTTCCAAAGCTGTAGACGGCATCTATCAACTCGCACTCAAGAAAGGTGTTCACATAGAAGTGAATGAGGTAGAAAATATAAGCATGTATTATGATGAAGACCGCATTCTACAAGTCTTCACCAACTTGCTTTCTAACAGTATCAAGTTTGTTCCTGAAGGCAATGGTGTTATCAAGATTAATGCAGTTAAAAATGATAAAAAGGTCATCATGTCTTTTGAAGATAATGGTAAAGGAATCCCGCCAGAAGACATGCAGTACATCTTTGAAAAGTTTTATCAGTCCAATGATCAGAACTTTAAAAAACCTATAGGGAGTGGTATGGGACTCGCCATAAGCCGTCATATTATAGAAAGTCATAATGGAACCATTACCGTAGATCCTAATTTTAAAAAAGGAGCCCGATTTATAGTAGAATTAAAAACAGCAGGAAAATGAAGAAGATTTTAATAGTAGATGATGAACCTAACATAGTGATGTCGCTGGAATATGCCTTTCAAAAACAAGGTTACCACGTGTTCATCGCTCGTGATGGAAGTGAGGCGCTGGTAATCATGGAACGCGAGCATCCAGATGTTGTAATTCTCGACGTGATGATGCCACAGGTAGATGGTTATGAAACGATTAAGATAATAAAGGAAAATCCCGCTTTCGCGAAAGCGAGAGTCATCTTCCTATCTGCAAAAAGCAAAGCAGCCGATATAGAAAAAGGTCTCAGCCTAGGTGCTGACCAGTATTTTACAAAACCATTTTCTGTAAAAAAGCTCATCGCTGCAGTGGATAATTTAATAAGAATATAGTTATGGATTATAAAACATTTTATCAAGAAAGCATCGATGCTCCAGAAGGTTTCTGGCAAGAGCAAAGCAATGCCATAGAATGGTTTCAAAAACCAAAAAATATCTTATCCAAAGATGCAAACGACTATTATCAATGGTTTCAAGACGGGAAAACTAATCTTAGTTATTTATGTATTGATAAACATATAAATGATGGGTATGGAGATCAAGATGCTATTATTTATGACAGTCCAGTCACGGGAATTAAAGAGGCAATTTCCTTTAAAGATTTACATCAAGAAGTTTCTAAACTCGCTGGTGGATTACAGTCTTTAGGATTAAAAAAAGGAGACACTTGTCTCATTTATATGCCTATGATACCACAGGCTATTTATGCCATGCTAGCTTGCGCAAGATTAGGTGTCATACATTCAGTGGTATTTGGTGGTTTTGCTCCTCATGAGCTTGCCATACGCATAGATGATTGCAAGCCTAAAGCTATTATTACAGCTTCTCACGGCGTAGAAATTAAACGTATCATACCCTATAAGCCTTTTGTAGATCAAGCAATTGCAGAATCAAATTATAAACCTCAAAATGTGATTCTTTATAATAGAGATAACGCACCATTGAGTGTTGTTAAATCTTATGATATTGATTACGCAGAACTTGTAAAAAAATCAAATCCTGTCGATCCTGTAGAATTGAACTCTACACATCCATCCTATATTTTATATACCTCTGGAACCACGGGAACACCTAAAGGAATCATAAGAGACACTGGAGGCTATGCTACCGCATTAAAGTTTTCTATGAAATATGTCTATGGAGTTGAAGAAGGAGAAAGATATTGGGCAGCAAGTGATGTAGGTTGGGTAGTAGGTCATAGTTACATTGTCTATGCGCCACTTATTAATCGCAATACAACTATTTTATTTGAAGGTAAGCCTATCAAAACTCCAGATGCCAGTACCTTCTGGAGAGTGATAAGTGAACATAAAGTAAGTGTTATGTTTACCGCACCTACCGCTATCAGAGCTATTAAGAAAGAAGATCCTCATGGAGATTTTATTAAAAAATATGATTTGTCTTCTTTAAAATACCAGTTCCTCGCTGGAGAACGTTGTGATGCTGCCACCTTAAAATGGACACAAGACCAGCTCAAAGTTCCAGTCATAGACCACTGGTGGCAAACAGAAAGCGGCTGGCCCATGCTAGCAAACATGGCTGGTGTAGAATTACTACCTATTAATCCTGGTAGTGCTGGAAAACCAGTTTGTGGTTATGATATTCAAGTTCTAGATGAAAACGGCAATCCAGCGGCAGCAAATACTGAAGGATTTATAGCTGTTAAATTACCATTACCTCCAGGAACTCTTCTCGATATTTGGGAGAATACACAGCGATTTAAAAAAGGTTATTTGGAACGTTTTCCAGGTTACTACTTTTCTGGTGATGGCGGTTATAAAGATGCAGATGGTTATGTTTTTATAACTGGTCGTGTGGATGACATTATAAATGTAGCTGGACACAGACTCTCCACTGCCGAAATGGAAGAAGTCGTTTCCAGTCATCAAGATGTTGCCGAATGCGCAGTTTTTGGAATCCATTGCGATTTAAAAGGGCAACAACCCTTAGGATTAATAGTCCTTAAGACAAATCATGTGCATCCATTGGGTGATATCCAGCAACAAATCTTACAAAAAGTGAGACATGAAATAGGTCCTGTCGCTTCATTTAAAAACGTTCTTGTGGTACAGCGACTTCCTAAAACACGCAGTGGTAAAACACTAAGAAAATTGCTGCGCAATATTGCTGATCAAAAAGAATTTAAA
>NZ_MAAX01000151.1 GCF_002162835.1 Nonlabens dokdonensis | reverse complement strand
TTTCGCGAAAGCGGAATCATTAAAACTCTAATTCTTCTAATGAAAGCATATTATAAAAACTCCTTCCCTAATTATAGGGAAGGTGGGCAAATTGGAGCCTGCGGAAATTTGGTCGGAAGGGTTGAAGAGGCACGCTCAATCCGTAATTAAAAAAGCTTTCCCCTTGCGAAGTAAGGGGAAAATTTAATTCGTGTACGAATTAAATAAGGAGTTACGCGATGCCATTACTTTACCTAAAAACCATAATGAAATATACCAACTCATTTTTATTTAAATTACCCCACTACGCCGTAATATTGCAAACTCTAATTAAGCAGTGCAACAATGAATTACATAACCGTAGAAAACGTCACCAGAGCCTTTGCAGATAAAGTTCTTTTTAAAGATCTTTCTCTAGGAATTAATCAAGGACAAAAAATAGGTTTTGTAGCAAAAAACGGTTACGGTAAATCGTCACTGCTCAATATCATTACTAAACAAGAAGAGCCAGATAGCGGTAATGTCGCTTACCGTACCGATCTTAGAATGGCATTCTTATCTCAAGAACCTAATCTTAATCCAGAAATGACCATAGAAGAGGTGATTCTGGATAGTGATGTGCCTACCATGAAGATCATTGCAGACTATGAGCACTCGATGGCAAATCCAGACGATGCAGAGATGATGCAAAAAGCACTGGACGCCATGGACGCCGCAAATGCATGGGACTTTGAGACCAAATACCGACAAATCTTATCCAAGCTTAAACTGGACGACCTATCTCAAAAAGTAGGAAAATTAAGTGGTGGACAAAAGAAACGTATCGCCATGGCAATGGCACTTCTTTCTGATCCTCAATTGCTAATTATGGATGAGCCTACTAACCATCTGGACCTAGAAATGATCGAGTGGCTGGAAGCTTATTTTAAACAAGAAGACTACACCATTCTAATGGTTACTCACGACCGTTATTTCCTCGATCGTGTGTGTAACGAGATCATAGAACTGGATCAAGGTCAGCTTTATACTTATAAAGGTAACTACTCCTATTACGTCGAGAAAAAGCAAGAACGTATGGAGATAGAACAAACTAATCAAGAAAAAGCCCAGCAACTTTATAAAAAGGAATTGACGTGGATGCGACGCCAGCCTAAAGCGCGACGTACCAAATCAAAATCTCGTATAGACGACTTCTATGCGATTAAAGAAGCAGCTCACAATCGCCGTAAAGATCATCAGGTAGAACTAGAGATCAATATGGAGCGTCTAGGAACTAAAGTCGTTGAACTGCATAAGATCAGTAAATCCTTTGGAGATAAGCATTTGATCAGTGATTTCTCCTATAATTTCTTAAGAGGTGAACGATTAGGAATCATAGGTAAAAACGGTACAGGAAAGTCTACGTTCTTAAACATGGTTACCGGTGGCTTAGAGCCTGATACTGGTAAAGTAGTAGTAGGTGAAACGGTAAAGATGGGTTATTATACTCAAGGTGGTATAGACGCTAAGCCTGGAATGAAAGTCATCGATGTGGTAAAACAGTTTGGAGAATACATCCCTCTTAACAAAGGAAAGATCATTAGTGCTAGTCAGCTACTGGAGCGATTCCTTTTTGACAATAAAAAGAAGCATGACTTTGTAGAGAAGCTGAGCGGTGGTGAAAGAAAACGATTGTATTTATGTACTGTTTTGATTCAAAATCCTAACTTCCTAATTCTTGATGAACCTACTAACGATCTCGACATACCTACCCTAAATGTCTTAGAGAATTTCCTGATGGATTTCCCTGGATGTATTATAGTAGTAAGTCACGACCGTTACTTTATGGATAAGATTGTAGATCATTTATTTGTTTTCAATCAATCTGGAAATATTACCGATTTCCCTGGAAATTACAGCGACTTTAGAGCTTATGTAGGGAATACAGACATCGCTTTAGACAAAGAAGCTGAAAAAACAAAACCAGAGCCTGTGAAAAAAGAAGTAGTAAAAACAACAGTCACTACTTCTGGACCTACAAGAGAACAGCAAAAAGCGTTATCGAGATTAGAGAATAAAATCAAACAACTAGAAGAAACTAAAAAGAAACTACAAGACAGTTTCCTTGATCCAGATATCCATCCAGATCAAATGACAGAAAACTCCATACAACTAGAAAAAACAAAATCACAACTAGAAGACCTAGAAATGGAATGGCTGGAATTAAGCGAGCAAATTGCGGCTAATTAGATTTCAGTCTCAGTTTGCAGTCTCAGTATCAGTTTGCAATAAACCTTTATATACTTCTGAATCAGATATGTGGTAAAATACCCTTATCTATTAAAGGGTTTGGTTGGCAACAAGTTGCTTTAACCTGTTTTCCCTTCGGCTGATGGGAAATACTGGAATTGTGCTATTCATATTTATTGATTTAAGTATAAGGAGATTTCACAGCAAGTGCGGAATGGTAAAATTTTGAAGAGCACTATTTGAAACTGAAAGTAAGAAAACTTCTCAAATCTAAAAGCTTTCCCCTTATGCAATAAGGGTAACATTTAATTCGTGTACGAATTAAATAAGGGGTTCTGCGATGCTGGAAACTATCTCAAGAATTTTTCTTCTTCTCCACATCTCGTATCCATTCAAAAATATGTTCCAGATTCTCAAAAACCATTTTATTCTCAAATCTTAGAATAGTAAAACCTAAGGCCTCTAATTCTTTATCTCGGTGATCATCTTTTTCCTCAGCTTGTGGGTGATTATGAACCTCTCCATCCAATTCAATAATCAAACCTAGAGAAGCGCAATAGAAATCAACAATAAAATTTTTAATAGCGTGTTGTCTTTGAAAACGTAAACCGTCTAGCTGTTTGGATCTTAAATGTGACCACAGATACTTCTCTGCAGGTGTTGCATTGCTGCGCAGTTTTCTTCGGTATTTCTCGAGAGATTTTTTAGTATGTATATGTTTTTTACTCAAGCTATGAAAATACAAAAAGCATCGCATCAAACCCTTTGCATTTTCAGCAAAGCTGCTAAACTTTTTTCCATTCCCTAAAGGGAAAGGCTTAAATTATGCCAGAAATATGGATTATGAACAAGTACAAAGAGATTCAGCAGCGAGTGCGGAATAATCACAGATAAAACAATTACTTACTCAAATGTGCAAGTACAAGTGTAAATCAATCTACCTACTACCGACTTTCCATTACAATTGAGACTGCAACTGCGACTGCAAACTGAGACTAAGAATTAAACACCTACTCCTCAACAGGAACTGCAAAAAGATCAAAATCTTCAGCTTCAGTAATTTTTACATTCACAAAAGAACCTACAGATAAGTAATGTTGCTCGGCATTGATCAGGACTTCATTATCTACATCTGGACTATCAAACTCTGTACGACCTACAAAGTGATTACCGCGCTTGCGATCGATCATCACTCTAAATTCTTGACCTATCTTCTGCTGGTTCAATTCCCACGAGATTTGCGATTGAATTTCCATGATCTCATTAGCACGTTCTTGCTTTACATCTGCAGGAACATCGTCTTCTAGCTTGTAAGCATGCGTATTTTCTTCATGCGAGTACGTAAAACAACCCATACGCTCAAAACGCTGGTCTTTTACCCATTGCTTTAAGATCTCAAAGTCTTCCTCCGTTTCTCCTGGATAACCTACGATTAAAGTCGTACGTATCGCCATTTCAGGAACCAGTGTTCTAAATTTTTCTAGCAGCGCATTAGTCTTTTCAAAAGTAGTTCCACGACGCATAGACTTCAAAACTGGTGTAGATATATGCTGTAATGGAATATCCAGATAATTACAAACTTTAGGCTCTGTTTTCATCACCTCCAGAACATCTAGCGGAAAACCAGTAGGGAACGCATAATGCATCCTGATCCATTCGATTCCTTCCACTTTAACTAATTCACGTAGCAAGTGAGCTAACCTGCGTTCTTTATACAAATCAAGACCGTAATATGTCAAATCTTGTGCGATAAGAATCAATTCCTTCACACCATTTGCAGCAAGCTTTTCAGCTTCTATAACTAAATGCTCAATAGGTGTGCTTTTATGTCCACCACGCATTAAAGGGATCGCGCAAAAAGAACATGGTCTATCACAACCTTCGGCAATTTTAAAATACGCATAGTTCTTAGGTGTAGTCGTCACTCGTTCACCTATCAGCTCGTGCTTGTAATCGGCACCTAGAGCTTTTAAAAGTGATGGTAATTCTGTCGTTCCAAAATACTGATCTACATCTGGAATTTCTTTTTGAAGATCTGGCTTGTATCGCTCAGATAAACAGCCTGAAACAAATACCTGATCTACCTCACCGTTTTGTTTGCGCTCTACAAAATCAAGAATCGTATTCACAGATTCTTCCTTGGCATTATCGATAAAACCGCAAGTATTGATCACCACGACATTACCTTCTTCCTCATGCACGACGTCCTTACCACTAGCCTTCAACTGGCCCATCAGCACCTCACTATCGTACACATTCTTAGAACAACCTAAAGTTATTACGTTGATCTTATTCTTCTTCCTTGTTTTTGTTCTCATAAGCGGCTGCAAATTTACGACTTAGTGATGTTAAAATGGTTGTTTTTATCTCGCTTTCGCGAAAGCGGAACACTTATCCATTTTTATCGTAAAACGAACAACTAAAAATCAACTAACTTTAGTGCAAGTTTGTAATGAAGAACCTTACCAAGATGGAGAAAAATAAATAAAAAACTCCTTTCCTCGGCTCTTGCATATTACGAGAGTAGTTTATGGAACGAGAGGAATGCACTAGTGGGCAAAGCGAGCGGTAGCTAGCTTTGGTCGGAAAGGATCGGTGCGGTGATTTGATTCATGCTATAATTCTTAAACAATTTTAAGTCAATTTATCAGTCTACTTAAAAACAAAGGTTTACTCCTTCTAATTATTTAATGATCCTAACTTTGCTTAAATTTAAATTTCCTAACAAATTTTAATGAAACATTATTTAGTCGTTTTCAGTTTTCTAGTTTGTAGTTTTTGTTTTTCTCAAAGAACAATTACTGGAACTGTAAGTGATACTGATGATGTTCTTTTAGGCGCTTCGGTTTCGGTTAAAGGAACAAGTGTAAATACAGTAACAGATTTTGATGGGAATTATTCTATTATAGCTAATGAAGAGGATATTTTAATTTTTTCTTATACTGGATATGAATCTCAAGAGATTTTAGTTGGAGATCAAAGTGTTATTGATGTAAAATTAATAACAGACTTAATAATTTGTTTCTTTCCCTATTATTACCCTAATTATATCCATAAAATCTATGGATTCAATTATCAAACTTTTGGAATTCAATTCCAAAACAACTATGATTTAATCCCTTGGGATATAAGTCCCACAATCTCATATTTAACAAATTTCAATAAAAATTCAAGTTTTGCAGTAAGTCTAGAAAGAAGATTTGATCTTTCAGATGAGTTTCATTTTACCGCTCGATTAACAGCTGAAACCTCAGACTTTAATGATAATCAATACCACAGTTATAAAATGGAGTTACAAAAAAGTGTCAATGGCTTTTGGGAATCTGACTTCATGGATATTCAACTAATTACAGGCTATATAGATTACGATGGTTCAACCAGCAGCGATAACTTAGGTTATGGACTTGGTTTTGAAAAGTCCGTTATTTATAATTTGAAAATAGGCACCAATTTCATTCACTGGCAAGAATTCAATGAATTCAATGCAAACGCATCATATACTTGGAGAAGATGGAGCATCTCAGGAAACTACAAACACCTAGCCGATTATGAAGAATTTCAAATAGGTTTAGGTTATAATTTCTACTTTTAAAACTTCCTAAAACTCTTAAACCCTTTCTTAACTCCAGCTTTTACTGGCAGTGGTAAATGATTTTCTTTAGGAGGGACAGCACAAGAAAATCGCTCGCTATAAGCACAATAAGGATTGTACGTATTATTAAAGTTAAGTACTACTTTATCACTCAAAGGCGATCTCAATTCCATGTAGCGCCCTTTTTTGTAAGATCCATCACCATTAGTTTCATCTGTAAAGAAGACTGATAAGTAATTGTAATATTCAGGATCGTCTTTTAAACTTGGACTTGACAAAACAAGCAATTTGCACTTCTTACCTTTTAAGGTAAAATGCAAATAACCGTATTTCACATAAGAAGCAATACGAGTTGTAGAAGTTTTTAGTTTAAGTTCCTCTGTATTGTCTAGTGGTTCAAATCGAGCTTCTACCACAAATTCTGGATCAAAATCGTAAAAATTTAAGTATCCGAAGTTCTTTTTCTCCCTAGCGGTAAGCACGTTATTTTCTCCAGACTTGTATTCTTGAGATAGTTTCTGACGGTAATCTATTGATTCTTTCTTATAATCTTGTGCAACAGCTGCTGTTGAGGTAATTAAAAAGACGGCTAAAAAAATATTTTTCATTCAAATGTAATTTCTGATTAACTTGTGGTGGTTAGACCCCAAATATACTCTGCCATCTCATTGTAGTAAAAACGCGATAAGGCTACTACAACAGCACAAACTAACGCAATTCCCCAGTGAAAACGCTTTTTTAAAACACTCCATCCACTTATTGCTAATACAATTAAATGCACTACTGCCATAAAATACAAAGGATAATAAGCGTTTTTAGGCGCCAAGGCATTTTCCCAAATCGGATTTGTAAAAATCTGAACAATGATAACGCAAAGGTAAAATGCTGCGTAGATAGCAATTATCTTAATGATTAGTGCAATGTTTTTACTGTTGAGAATAGGTGGTTTGTTATCTTCCAAAGGTTGAATATTATATTATTTCTAGACTTTTTTAGTCTCTATAATCTTCTGGCATTACTCGATGTTTACTAATTTTCTCGTAAAGATAAGCCCATCTGAACAG
>NZ_MAAX01000076.1 GCF_002162835.1 Nonlabens dokdonensis | reverse complement strand
ATCTAATTATAAATTTACCGTAAACCCTAAGGGAGCTATTCGTTTTGGGATGGGAGCTGTGAAAGGTCTAGGCCATGGCGCAGTAATGACTATTATAGAGAACCGAAAAGATGGTCCATATAAATCCATTTTTGATATGGCAAAGCGCATAGACTTGCGTGCAGCAAATAAAAAGTCCTTTGAAGCACTAGCCTTAAGTGGTGGTTTTGACGGTTTAGGAGGAGAAAATAGAGCTCAGTTTTTCTATGAATTTGAAAACGGTCAGATCTTTCTAGAACAAGTTGTGAAATACGCGCAAAAATTTCAAGAGAATGAAAACAGTGCTCAAGTAAGTCTTTTTGGAGAAGCTAGTGACGTACAAATACCAGAACCTCAATTGCCGATTTGCGAAGATTGGGGAACGATGGAGAAATTAAAAAGAGAAAAAGAAGTCGTAGGAATCTATATTTCTGGACATCCACTGGACGACTATAAAAAAGAGATGAAATTTTTCTGTAATGCAAATCTAGCGGCTATGAAAGATCTCACTCCTTTAGTAAATAGAGAATTGACTTTTTGTGGTGTTATTACAGAAGCACGTCATATGATGAGTAAGGCAAACAAGCCTTGGGGAATGTTTACTATGGAGGACTATGAGGAAACTTATGAGTTTAGAATGTTCGGTGAGGATTATTTAAAATTTAGACACTTTTTAATACCAAATACTTTTTTACACGCCAAAGTGAAAATTCAGCAAGGCTGGATTGATAAAAATACAGGCAAACCTCGAGATCCTAGAATTCTATTTACCGCCATGTCACAATTACAAGATGTGATGTCGCAAGCTGCCAAAAAACTGACGATTGAATTACATGTAAGCGAGGTTTTAGAAGAGCGCATAGAATTATTAAAGGAGACTCTGGACAAGCATCAAGGAGATCACCGTTTGTATTTTAATCTGAAGGATCACGAAGAAAAAATTTCTTTAGACATGTCGGCTAGATTACAAAAAGTAAATGTTACTGCAGAGTTGTTAGAGGTATTGGATCAAAATGAAATTACGTATGGAGTTGGGTAAATACTCCAGCTATATATTTCCTAAAGGTAGAATTACCGCTACCTTTAGGAAACATAAATAAAACTCTGAGTTCTTAAACTCAAAAAATTATATTTGCGAGAATAATCCAGCGTTTATGCAGTTCAATATAACAAAAGACTTCCTAGAAGAAATACAGTCATTAATTGAAGTTAATGATAGCGAACAGCTGGAACGTATTCTAGATGAACTTCACTTTGCAGACATTGCAGAGATCATCGATGAGCTTAATCTAGAGCAAGCCGTATTTATCGTTAAGCTCTTAGATTCAGAAAAAACGTCTGAAGCTTTAATGGAGCTGGACGAGGCGCAAAGAGATCGCGTATTAAATGCGCTATCACCTCGAGAGATTGCAGAGGAACTCGAAGAAATGGATACCGATGATGCTGCTGATATTCTGAACGATTTACCAGAAAATATTGCTCAAGAAGTTATCAATGAGATAGAAGACGAGCAACATGCTGAAGATATCGTAGACCTGCTACGTTATGAAGAAAATAGCGCTGGTGGATTAATGGCAAAAGAGCTGGTGCGAGTAAACGAAAACTGGACAGTAACTGGCTGTGTAAGTGAAATGCGTGCTCAGGCAGAAAATGTTACTCGTGTTCACTCCATTTATGTAGTCGATAACAACAATAAACTCAAAGGAAGACTCTCGCTCAAAGACCTGCTCACCAGTAAAGAAACCACGCCTATTAAGGATGTGTATATTCCCAAAGTTGATTTTGTAACAGTAAACACCTCTGGAGAAGAAGTAGCACGCATCATGCGTAAATACGATCTAGAAGCCATTCCTGTAATTGATGAACTAGAACGACTTGTAGGACGCATTACCATTGATGATATTGTAGATTTTATTACAGAAGAAGCTGAGAAAGATTACCAACTTGCCAGTGGTATTTCCCAAGATGTTGAAGCAAACGATAGTATTTGGGACCTCACTAAAGCACGTCTTCCTTGGCTAGTTTTAGGACTTTTAGGAGGAATAGGAGCCGCAGCTATAATGGGTGGTTTTGAAGAAATTTTTGAAAAGCATGCTGTGTTATTTTTCTTCACGCCACTTATTGCCGCAATGGCTGGTAATGTAGGTGTTCAATCTAGCGCAATTATCGTGCAAGGTATTGCAAATGATGATCTTAAAGGAAGTATAGGAAACAGACTCGTAAAAGAGATTTTGCTTGCTATGCTCAACGGTGTAATTCTCGCCATTCTTTTATTTGCTTACACATTTGCTACTAAAGGTGAGTTGCTCACTTCCCTTGCTATCTCCACGTCCCTTTTTGCAGTTATTATTGTAGCAGGTCTTGTAGGTACTTTTGTGCCGCTTGCCTTGCATAAAAGAGGTATCGACCCAGCACTGGCAACCGGTCCTTTTATAACTACGAGTAACGATATCTTCGGAATTCTAATCTACTTTATGATTGCCAAAGCGATTATAGGGATTTAAAAAAGCACCATTTATACTATGGTACCATCATAGCTCCAGTCTTGAAGTTTTTTGATAATCACGCTTTCGCGAAAGCGGACCTCATAACAAGTCCTAACTTTATTCTAACTTTTCTATTAGAATTAAATCTGGTCCATTGCTTATCTTTCCCCTATGAAAACGGCTTCGGTAAAAGAATTAAAAGAAGAGCTTAAATTCAGGTCTGACGAAGATTTGATTAAGATCGTATTGCGACTGTCGCGATTTAAAAAAGAAAATAAGGAACTACTCACCTATTTACTTTTTGAATCTACCGATGAAGATGATTATATCGAGAAGGTTAAAGCGCTTATGGACAACCTATTTCTAGCGCTGAATACGGCAAATAATTACCGCTTACAAAAAGGTGTGCGCAAAGTGCTTAGGGAAACCAAAAAATATGCTCGTTACTCTGGCAACAAGGAAACCGAGGTGGCGCTTCTTATACACTTTTGTAGACTAATGAGAGAAACGCATCCACAAGTATTGCGCAGTAAAACTATGCGCGACTTAATGGCAAGACAAATTGTGCTAATAAAAACGCGTATCTCGACTTTACATGAAGACCTACAATATGATTTTGAGCAAGAGCTTAATATGATTGAGATTTAGGTTTTTAATTATCTTATTTTTACCAGATGAAAGTACTTCACCTAGATAGTAACCACGATATTCTTGCAGAAAAACTGGAACAAGCTGGTTTTGAAAATCATTATGACTACACTTCTTCTAAAGAGGATATCATGAAAGTTATTGATAACTATGAAGGCCTGATAGTAAGAAGTAGATTCCCCATTGATCAAGAGTTTTTGCGAGCTGCCAGCAATTTAAAGTTTATAGGTCGTGTAGGCGCTGGACTTGAAAACATTGATCTAGAAACAGCAAAAGATCAAAGGATCGTTTGTTACAACGCTCCTGAAGGAAACAGAAATGCTGTAGGTGAGCACGCATTAGGAATGTTGCTATCGCTATTTAATCATTTGAATCGAGCAGATCAAGAAGTACGGTCTGGATTGTGGCAAAGAGAAGAAAATCGTGGCGTAGAACTGGAAGGTAAAACGGTAGGATTAATAGGTTATGGAAACATGGGTAAGGCTTTTGCTAAAAAGCTTTCAGGATTTGACTGCAAGGTCATTTGTTATGATATTAAAAAAGCAGTAGGTGATATGTATTGCGGTCAAGTAAGTCTTGAAGAACTACAAAAGCAAGCTGATGTTGTATCACTTCACATACCGCAAACTCCTGATACTATAAAGATGATAGATCAAGCTTTTATCGGTGCTTTTAGAAAACCATTTTACCTTGTTAATACTGCAAGAGGCAAGTCTGTAGTAACTATTGATCTTGTCGAAGCACTTAAGAATGGCAAAGTATTAGGTGCTGGTCTCGATGTGTTAGAATATGAAAAAGGTTCTTTTGAATCTCTTTTTCGCGCAAGCGAGATTCCAACGGCATTTAAAGAGCTACTTTCTATGGACAATGTTATACTAAGCCCACATGTAGCAGGCTGGACGGTAGAATCTAAATATAAACTTGCTGAAGTTATTGCAAATAAAATTATCTCAAACCATCAACCATCATGAAAAAAGTAACAGGAATAGGCGGCATATTTTTTAAATGTAAAGACGTTGCTGCCACTAAGAAATGGTATGAAAAACATCTGGGCTTACCGGTAGATGAATACGGCTGCACCTTCTGGCAAGCAGATAGTGTGAAGCTGGATGAAAAAGCAAGCCAGCAATGGAGTCCGTTTAAAGCAGAGTCTACTTATTTTGAGCCAGGAGAACAAGAGTTTATGATTAATTACCGCGTTGCAGATTTGAAAAGTTTAATGGAAGAACTGAAACAAAATGGAGTTAAAACAGTCGGTAAGATAGAGGAGTATGATTATGGGAAATTTGGCTGGATTATAGATTGTGATGACCGTAAAGTAGAATTATGGGAACCAGCAAATGAGCACCTTTTTGAAAAATAATATACATTTACAACAACTAATCATAAATTACACAAAATGAGTACAGAAGGATACGACAGTGCCAAAGATAGTTTTGACAGTGCTAAAGAGGCTGCTAAAGAAACTTTTAACGACGCAGCAAATAGCGCTCAGAACAGCGCCAATGAATTCAAACAAAATTTTAATCAAACTGTAAATAACCAAGATAACAAAAAGGTGCTAGCAGGAATCCTAGGAATATTCTTTGGAGGAATAGGAGTTCATAAATTTATATTGGGTTACAATACAGAAGGTTTTATATTGCTAGGAATCTTCCTAATTTCTTTTCCATTAATGTGTATTATCATAGGTGTGTTTACTATGTACATACCTATTCTTATAGGACTTATAGAGGGAATTATATACCTCACAAAGTCTGATGAAGAGTTTTATCATACTTATCAATTAAATAAAAAAGCTTGGTTTTAAACATCTGAAAAACAAAATATTAAGACCTTAAATGTTAAGTTTAAGGTCTTTTTTTGTGAACCAGTTTTAATGGTCTTAACTTTGCGTTAACATTGCACTTAGCAATTGTTGTTTTTAGTTACACATGGCATTGAAAATTTTAGTTTTAAGTACTACTAACTCTACTTTGGGCCCTATGGCTCAAGGCTTTCTAGATTACTACAGTTCTAAGAAAACCCAGGTCATAAGCGCTGGGCTAGCACCTGAACCTACGCATCAAATGGCGGTAAAGGTTATGGATTCACTAGGTATTCCTGTTGAGAGGTCTCGCATGAATTTTAATGAAATTGAGGATATCTCTTTTGACTACATCATCACCTTTTCTAAAAAGGCAAATGAGATAGCCGTGTCAAAAGCTAAAAAAGCACAGATTTTTCATCTAGATATGAATAGTCTGGATGAAACGTCTGGAACCGATAAAGAAATAAAAAAGGCATTTAAATCTAGTCGCCAAGAGCTACAGGATTATTGTATGGATTTTGCAGAGAAATACTTACAAAAAAAGAAATAGGTCTAATCTATTACTCTTCAAATTTATAGTTTAAAGGTAGCAATTCCAGAAACCGTGAGATTTTAGATCGATTTTTGAGTTAAGTGTCTCACAATTGATAGTGCAGATTTCAGCACCACCATTTACTGTTCACTACCGTCTTGTTGCGAGAAGTATTTAGACTCCATTTCTGCCTGAAATTCTTCCATCACAGGTTTTACGGTACTTTCAGGAAGGTCTGCAATACGTATATACATTAAACCATCTACAGCGTTATTAAATAATGGATCTACATTAAAGGCAACGACTTTTGCATTTTGCTTAACGTACTTCTTTATGAGTACTGGAAGACGTAATTCATTAGGCTCTAGTTCATCAATAATTTTATCAAACTTATTGAGGTCTGCAGCACTTTCATCAAAAATAAAGTCCTTATCTGCATCTTCTAGTTTAACCTTAAAATCTTTCTTTGGTGTAATGTATTGAGCTATATATGGATCGTAATAATTACTTTTCATAAATTCAATCATCAAGGACTTAGAAAAGTTAGAAAACTTATTACTAATGCTTACGCCGCCTATTAAGTATTTATGCTCTGGAAACCTAAGTGTACAATGCACGATACCTTTCCATAATAAGAATAGCGGCATAGGTTTTTGCTGGTATTCTTTTATGATAAAAGCCCGGCCCATTTCAATGGACTGACTCATCATTTTATGAAGTTCTGGTTCAAATTTGAACAACTCATTCAAATAAAAACCTTCAAGACCATAGGCTTTACTGATCTGACTTCCCATTCCCATACGGTAGGCACCTGCGATGCAATTTGCGTCGCGATCCCAAAGAAACATTTGATGGTAATAGTTATCGTACTTATCTAAATCTGTAGATTGATTTGTACCTTCACCTATAGCGCGGAAGGTAATTTCCCTTAATCTTCCTAACTCAGTTAAGACATTAGGAATGTGTTCTTTTTGAGAAAGAAAAACTTCATAATTCTTAGATTCTAGTAAACGCTTGTCACCCATTTCTCTTAATGCATCTACCTCTTTTATAAGCGAGTTCTTATCTGTGGTAGCTGCTATTTTTTTAGGTGCTTTAGGTATTTTAATTGTTTTAGGAAGATCACTAAGTTTTTTAACTTCTTTGTCATACGGCTTAGAAAGCATATATGTTTTTTTACGTAAAAAGTCAGTGAAGTCGTTAAGCGACTCATATTCTTTTTGAGCTTTAACTGATATAGGATTACCTATTCTCACCTTAATAACACGGTTTTTCTGAGAAAGCAGCTCAGATGGTAATTTGGCAGTTCTAAAAACATCATTAATCTTTGCCAGTCTATAAAACATGCGACTGTTCTTTGCATGGAAATAAATAGGGATGACAGGAACCTCAGCTCTTTGGATGAGTTTCATAGCACTTTCTTCCCATTTTTTATCTACGACTAGCTTTCCATCTCTATAAGTAGAGACTTCTCCGGCAGGAAATACTCCTAAAGGAAAATCGTTTTTTAAATGCCTTATCGCCTGCATAAAGCCAGCAGTACTAGACTTTACATCCTTGCGATCCTCAAATGGGTTTACCGGCATGATAAACGGCTTCAATGGCTCGATGCGGTGCAATAAAAAGTTTGCTATTATTTTATAGTCTGGACGACGTTCAAGAAGCAGTTTTAATAATAAGATACCATCAATTCCTCCTAAAGGATGATTTGAAATAGTTATAAATGCATTATTCTTAGGAATGCGCCTCAGGTCTTCTTCAGGAATCTCAAACTCGATTTGTAAATCTTCTAACAGACCATTTAAAAAATCTCCAGTTTGTTTGTGCTTATGTCTATTATATAATTTATTGAGTGTAGAAATACGCAAAAGTTTCATTAGGGACCATCCACCTAGAGTACCTAGGAAACCGTATTTATCTATATTAATAGCCTTTGCTACCTCTTTTGCATTTACTAAACCCATAAAAATTGGTTGGTTATCAAGTTACAAATATAAGATAATTGTAACCTGACTATTCCATAACGATCAATTGCAATGTTTCTTGCGCTCTTTGCTTTAACAACACTTCTTTTCCTTCTTCAATAAATTCTAAAGCTGTTTCATCATAATGTCTTACTGTGTAAAGAGATACTCCTGTGACATGACTTATTTGGTAACGTGTTTTAAGGTCATTAAGTAATTCATTAAGTTTAGCATATTTATCTTCTATGCAAATAGAAAAACTAATGGCACTATTTTGCAGTAATCCTACCTGCATTTTATGCTCGCTCAACTCCTGAAAAATATCTGAAATATTATTTTCTCCTATAAAACTAAAATCTCTAGAAGATATTTTTAAAAATACCATATCCTTTCTTACGATATAGCAAGGTATATAAGGTTCTATAGTTGCCGTGTCAGTGATAACAGTTCCTGGGTCCTCTGGCGATATAAATGACTTGACATACAGCGGGATTTTCTTGCCTTGAAGTGGTTGTAAAGTTTTAGGATGAATTACAGACGCTCCATAAAAAGCTAGCTCGATAGCTTCATTATAAGGAATCTGGTTCAATAGCACTGTATTTTCAAAAACACGCGGATCTGCATTTAATACTCCTGGAACATCTTTCCAGATAGTTACACTTTGTGCTTTAAGACAGTAAGCCAGAATAGCAGCAGTATAATCACTTCCTTCTCTACCTAAAGTAGTCGTAAAACCATTCACGTCTGAAGCTATAAATCCTTGTGTTATAAATAATCCATCACTGCAATGTTGCTGTACTAACCTTTCACTTTTCTCCCAGTCCACAGCGGCATCACGATATTTCTGATCTGTTTTAATCAGTTCTCTAGCATCTTTCCATTGCAAGCCTATACCACAAGAATTTAAATAGGCAGCTACTATTTTAGTAGACATTAATTCGCCGTGACTTACCACTTGATCGTATAAAAAACTATAACTTTTGCTTTTGTTGCGTAGTAATTCTTCGGTAAGTGATTTAAAAATAGTACTAATTTCTTTTTTTATTCCGCTTTCGCGAAAGCGTGCTACCCTATCCACATCTTCACCATCACAAGCATTTTCTAGTTCTTCAATTATTGATACATGCTCACTTTCTAATTTATCAATCAGATCTATATAGCGATGATCTTGAGCCAAGTATTTTTTAATAATCTCTTCAAGAGCGTTAGTCGTTTTACCCATGGCAGAAACTACAATTCCCGTATCATCATATCCTACGGTTTGCAATACGCGGCACACATTGCGCACACCACTAGCGTCTTTTACTGAGGCGCCACCAAATTTGAATATCCTCATTGTGTTGTAATGTAATTCTTTAACGATTCTTGATCCATCTGGACAAGATACCAGTCTTTTATCATAGTGGCTCCGGTGTTCTCATAAAATTTTATAGCGTTAGAATTCCAGTCCAGCACCACCCATTCTACTCTTCTAACTTTTTGATCATAAGCATATTGTAACACACTATCATATAACGCCTTACCTAAGCCTTTTCCTCTCATTTTTTCAGTAACTATAAGATCTTCGAGATGGATGGTCTTACCTTTCCATGTAGAAAATCGAGGGTAGCATAAGCTTATACCTTCTATACGATTATTATAAAGTCCCACAAAACATTTAAATAAAGGATCATTTCCTAAACCATTTTGCTCTAGCTCCTCAACAGTAACTTCTACTGCATCTGGTTCTTTTTCAAAAATCGCCAGTTCATTTATAAGTTCTAAAACTCTAGGAAAATCCTCTTTTACCGCTTCTCTTACCTGAATCATGGAATAAATTTTAGGTAAATATAAATGACGACATGTAAAAAAATGTGAAAAGTATCTAATACAACGTTGTAGTGAGCAGTATTTTATTAAGATATTTGCGTAACTAATCATATTATGGCTACAAAAAATCAATCATTAGGGGAATTTATTATTGAAAATCAGTCTGACTTTCAATATAGCAGCGGTGAATTATCGAGACTTATTAACTCTATACGTCTGGCTGCAAAGATGGTAAATCACGAAGTGAATAAAGCTGGTCTTGTAGATATTACTGGAAGCGCAGGCGAGATCAACACTCAAGGAGAAGATCAACAGAAACTGGACGTTTTTGCAAACGACACCTTTATTAGAACACTAACAAACAGACAGATCGTTTGTGGAATTGCAAGTGAAGAAAATGATGATTTTATAACTATAGAAGGAGAACGTAAGGATCATGGCAATAAATATGTAGTAGCTATGGACCCACTTGACGGTAGCTCAAACATAGATGTAAACGTATCTGTAGGGACTATATTTTCTATTTATCGTCGTGTCACTCCAGTAGGAACACCAGTACAACTAGAAGATTTTCTACAACCAGGAAATATGCAAGTAGCTGCAGGCTACATCATTTACGGAACCTCTACGATGCTAGTTTACACAACTGGTAATGGAGTTAATGGATTTACACTTAACCCTTCATTAGGAACATACTACCTATCTCATCCTAATATGACATTTCCAGAAAATGGTACCATCTATAGCGTGAATGAAGGTAATTACGTTCACTTCCCACAAGGAGTAAAAGATTACATTAAGTACTGCCAGCAAGAGGAAAGCGATAGGCCTTATACAAGTCGCTATATAGGTAGTCTAGTAAGCGACATACATCGTAATATGATAAAAGGCGGTATCTACATGTATCCTAAAAGTTCTAAGGCAGTTGATGGTAAATTAAGATTGTTATATGAATGTAACCCAATGGCGTTTATTGCAGAGCAAGCTGGAGGAAAAGCAAGTGATGGTTATCAACGTATTATGGATCTAAAACCTAATGAACTGCATCAACGTGTCCCATTCTTCTGCGGTAGTAAAAATATGGTTGATAAAGCAGAAGAGTTCATGAGTAAATATCCTCGATAATTTTACTTAAATTTGACGTTTAATCTAACCAAAATGGCAAAAGACAACAAGCAACTAGAGGATGCTTCCTTATCTATCGATAGTAACTCAAAATTAGAGGCTATAAAGAATCTTATTTTTGGTGAAAATATTCAGCAATACGATTCTGAATTTGATCTTTTAAAGAAAGATATCATTGCAAAGAGACAAGAGCTGCATGATATGATAGAAGAGACAAGAGACGAGCTTCACAAAAGTATCGACAGCCTTTCTACAGATTTAAATATACGTATAACAGATCTGGAGTCTAAAATGGATGACAGAATAGAGCAAATGGAAGATGACAAAACAAGTCGCTCTATGCTTGGTAATGCGTTAATAGAATTAGGTGAAAAAATAAAGGCCTAAAGCAAAGTATGATTAACCAGGATGATAAGCTGGATTTACTGCGTACTCTTTTACTTACTGATGATAGACAATTAACTGAAAGTATCTCTAAAAAGATTTCTCTTCTAGAAGAAACTATTAGAGAGCGAGAAAAACTTTCTGCAAAGGTTTCTCCTATCATTAAGGAGGAGCTGGAAACCTTTGCCCTTAATATTCCTGATCAATTAGGTCCTGTAATTACTCAAACACTTAAAAAACAAATCGAAGAGTCCAAAGACCAAGTGGTAGAAGCTTTATACCCTATTCTAGGTAAAATGATTAAAAAATACATCTCAAACGAGATAAAGCTGCTATCAGAAAATGTAGATAATGCTACAAAAGATGTGTTTTCTGGAAGAGCCATAAAACGCAAACTTAAAGCGCTTTTTAGTGGTGTAAAAGAAAATGAAATTATTTTAAGCAATCTTGCAAAAGCTGAGGTAGAACAAATATTTGTGATTGAAAAAGGTTCTGGAATACTATTAGGTAGTTACCAGACTAAAGAAACCGTTGATGAAGATATGATAAGCGGTATGCTTACAGCAATTAAAGCATTTGTTGAAGACGCTTTTAAAGAAACACAACACGACCTTCAGTCTATAGAATACGACCTTTATGAAATACACTTGCATAGCTTCCATAAATATTATATTGCTAGTGCGGTAAGTGGTACTTTTACAGAAAGACTAGAAAATGAGTTAGAAGATTTTAATTTAGAAATCAGTCAAGAAATCAGTAAACGTAATATTATTTACGACCGTACTAAATTAGAGAATTTATTATTAGATAAATTCAAATCATACAAATTTACAGAAGAATAACAATGTCCTCTAAAAAAATAGTCATAGTTGGAAGCTTTGGAGTCGGTAAAACCTCTCTTATACGTCGTTTTGTAGACGACACCTTTTCTGAAGATTACAAAGTTACAATAGGCGTTCACATATTAAAAAAAACAGTTCAACTTCAAGACCACGATATTAACCTTATCATTTGGGATACAGAAGGTACCGATGAGATTGAAGAAATCAGGACTTCCTATCTTTTAGGCACACATGGCTTTATTTATGTAAGTGATGTTACTAGACCTAAAACTTATGAGAAGATCGATGAACATAAGCAATACTTGAGTAAAAACTTTGGCAACGTACCTATTTTCACAGTAGGTAATAAAAGTGATTTATTGCCTAAAGGGTCTATTTCTCAGAAAAAAGAAGAATTAGATTTTCTTGATATTTTAGTGAGCGCAAAAGAAGGCAACAATGTTCAACGCTTATTTGAAAAAATAGCAAAAATTCTTATTTCATAATGAGCACCAGTTCAAGCAATGAGTTTATAGTACCTATTCAATTTATATCTATCGATACAGATGGAAAAATTAAAAGTTCAGATCAAAAAATCTTGAATTTAGAGAAAGGCGCACCTATTAAAGATGCACATCCATTTTTTGAATCGGTGATCTCAATGTTTGAATCAAGAGCTACACATCTTAAGTTAGATTGTGTAAATATGCTGGATTGTACATTTGATGTTGAGGTAATCACACATAAAGATAACTCGGGAGTCATTATATTAAGAGATAGGTCTGATTTTTATAAACGCATTCAAAAAGTAGCCCAACAACGCAATCAGTCACTTATCTTAAATGAACTTCTAGAATTAAAAAATGACGTCCTTAAGGAAAAAGAAGCCTTTAAGACAAAGTTTATTAAAAACTTTTCTGAAGAATTGCGTAGTCCTTTAACCTTAATAAGTGCTTTTTCATCTCTTTTACTCAAAGGAGATCTAGATCTAGAGCAAACAAAACTTGTAGAAGCCTTAAAAGAACAAAGTGATTCCATAAGAAAATTACTAGATGATATCATAGAACTTTCAAAACTTAAAAAAGGAGACTCAAAATTAGCCGAAGAAGTATTTTCATTTAAAGACTTATTATCAAGTATTTATATGAATTACAATGCAAAGGTATCGTTAACTAATAACACCTTTGAAATGAATGTCTCTAAGGACGTTCCTGAATTCTTACAAGGTGATGAAAGACGCATAGCACAAGTAATAAAAAATTTAATAGAAAACGCCCTTATCTTTAACGATGGTAAGCATATTAAATTTGAGGTAACTGAAAATCATAGAAGAGCTGGAAAAACCAGTTTGAGATTTCAGGTGCACCATAAAGGTACTGTACCTAAAGGATTAGGAGACAAGTATGACTTAGAGGACTTAGAAAAAGTAAATCCAGAAGGGTTAAACTTTTCAATAGTCAGAGAATTAGTAGAACTTCTTGATGGAACTTTAAAATTCAATGAAGTTGATACAAATCACACACAACAAATTGTAAACCTTAAAGTAGCTTACCCATTACATGAAGTAAAACTTCCTCCAAAGAAAAAATCAACTGTAGAACAATATAAATTTTCTGAAAAAGTTAAAGTCCTCATTGCAGACCAAAATACGACCACACAACTTACCGCTCTAAAAGTATTAGTGAGTACAGGAAATTTTGATACAGAAGTTTATACCGACCCAAGAGAGCTCCTAGAGGCAGTAGAGAAACGAGAATTTGATTTAATACTCATGTCCTCAAGCATTTCACAAATAGATTCTATCGAGTTGATAAGCATCATTAAACAATTTGCAAATAATTCAAATAAGAAGATTCCTATAATCGCGCTGACGGTTCATACGAGTAAAGAAAGTATGGCAGCCTACAAAGCCGCAGGGTTTAAAGATGTAATAAAAAAGCCTTATACAGATGATGAATTACTAAACACCATCTATAAAAGGCTCAAAATCAAAAAATTCTTATAATTTTATCTGTTTTTGTTAAGCAAGTACCTGTAATCTTCCAGATTTAAATGCCCGCTAAAAATCTCGATAGAACGCTTTACTAAATATTCTGCATCCTCCTCATTGTAACCTATTGCAGTGGCATATTTTTTCAAAAGCTTATACTCGTTCTCATCCATATGATGATCTGCAAATACTATTTTAAATAAGTCATGTAACCACTGGATACGCTCATCACTAGTATTGGGTGGTGTCACCGGATAAACCTTAGGGTTTTTAAGAATAGCAGTATAATCAGAGTCTGATATATCTAGTACAGACTTAAACCTTTTAAGTACTACCTCTTCTTCTTCCTGCATCCCAGAAACCTGTGCAAGAGCTACTAATGTTGCAAAATGACTTTTATTTCTGGCACTAGCTCCAGACTCAAATAAACTTGAAAATGACATAATCTTATTTTAATTAGTGCAAATATAAGAATAGCTATTATAGCAATAGCTCATTATTTAAGGTGACTTAACATCTCAGTAACCATATTACCTATTTCATATTCATTCTTCCAGCTCCAGTCCTCTCGCGCTCGACTATCGTCTATAGAACTAGGCCAGCTATCGGCAATTTTCTGTCTGAAGTCCGGCTCATAATTAATGGTAAAATCTGGTAGATGTTTTTGTATTTCTGCAGCTATTTCTTGTGGAGTAAAGCTCATACCAGAAAGATTATAAGAAGAACGTTGTTTAATTTCTCTTTCTGGCGCTCTCATAATCTCAGTTGTTGCCCTCACAGCATCTTCCATATACATCATAGGCAACGAGGTATCTTCATTTAGAAAGCATGTATAGTGACCATCTTCTATAGCTTTATGAAAGATATCTACTGCATAATCTGTCGTTCCTCCACCAGGTAAAGTTTTCCATGAAATAAGTCCTGGATAGCGTATAGATCGTACGTCTACACCATATTTTTGATGATAATACTCACACCATCTTTCTCCAGTTTGTTTACTAATACCATAAACGGTAGTAGGTTCCATAATAGTATGTTGAGGAGTCTGATCCCTAGGAGTAGTAGGTCCAAAAACTGCAATACTAGACGGCCAAAACACCTTGCTAATTTTACCTTCTTTTGCAATATCTAATACGTGCATTAGAGAATCCATATTAAGACTCCAGGCCTTCTTAGGAAACTTTTCTCCAGTAGCACTAAGCATCGCCGCCATAAGATATACTTCATCAATTTCATAGTGCAAACAAATGTCCTCGATCTGGCTTTTGTTCATTGCGTCTAGTTTTTCAAATGGTCCCGAGGCCATAATCTCCTCATTACCATCACGTATATCACTGGCCACTACATGATTTCCACCATAAATTTGTCTTAATCTCATAGTAAGCTCTGTCCCTATCTGGCCGCAAGCACCTATCACTAATATCTTTGTTGGCATTTTTAATAATTTACAGCAAATATAATAACACCATGTAACCACAGCTATCAGTTTATTACAGTTTTAATAATTATCTCGCTTTCGCGAAAGCGGAATCTCAAAAAACACCTTATATAACTACAAGATCTATAAAACCTTACTAGTTTTAAATCATTATAAAGCAGCTTTTTTATTGCATTAATTATAATCATATTTGCATTTCATCGTTAGGATATTATGCGCGTTACACTTCTATTTTTTTTACTTCTTATAGCCTGTAAACCAGCTCCGGTTGAAGAATCTAGTCAAGACCAGTTAGATTTCACAACTTTGGGTTTAAAATCGACTAACATGACACTCATAGGTGAAGCACAAAAAAAAGCGCTAGAGTGGAATTCTTTTCAAAATTTGCTTACCGGCATAGAAAACTACGACCATTCTACAGCATCAACCTTAAAGCTTATTGAACATTTAAACGACATGCTGGAAAACCCAGTTGACGACTTTAATGATCAACCCATAATATCAAGAATAGTAGTCCTAAAGACTAGATTGCACATTTACAAGTCGTACTTAAGTTACCGCATTAAAGAACCGACCGAAATAGAGAGAAAGTACAACGATATTATACAAGCACTAGATGAGTTAGTATTGCAAATGAACTGGAAAATCAATGAATTTAATCGCCCTAATAAAGCTCTTTTAGACATTTTAAAGGCAGATCGCGAAGCAAAAAAAGAAGACAGTTTATCTAGCGACTGATAACCATTTCCTGATGTGAATTATGGTAAACTTCTCTTAATCTAAGAGAGTTTTAATTACCTGTCCATTAATTTTAGGACATGAGTGACGCACTACTACAATTTACTAAAAAAGGTATTTACTGTAAACCAGCAGGAATTTATCTAGATCCATGGCAACCTGTTAATAAGGCATTGATCACCCATGGTCATGCAGACCACTCTAGATGGGGTCATAAAAAATATATCACCCATGAAGACAACGTGCCTATAATAAGTCACCGGTTAGGAGATATAAATGTAAGCGGTGTTAAATATGATGAAACTTTTTCCATTAATAATGTAAAATTCTCATTTCATCCTGCAGGGCATATTCCTGGCTCTTCTCAAATACGTGTAGAACATAAAGGTGAAGTCTGGGTTTTTACTGGTGATTATAAAACAGAAGACGATGGTATTTCTACGGTATATGAACCTATTACCTGTGACACTTTTATTACTGAGTGCACCTTTGGTTTACCAGCATTTAAATGGAGAGCACAAAGCAAAGTAATGGAAGATATCAATTTGTGGTGTGCCCAAAACCATCAAGAAAAAAAGACTTCTATACTTTTTGCCTACTCACTAGGTAAAGCACAGCGCATCATAAAGCATTTAGACACTTCTCAAATGAAAATCTATTGTCATGGAGCAGTTTTTAAAATGACAGAAGTGTTAAAAGATCAAATAGACTTTCCTCCTTTTCATCTCATCACGAGAGAAACTACTAAAGAAGAAATTACAGGTAATATAGTCATTGCGCCACCTAGTGCTCATGGAAGTGCGTGGATGCGTAAAATGGTACCTTATGTAACGGCAAGTGCGAGTGGCTGGATGACCTTTAGAGGTGCGCGACGTAGAAGAGCTATTGATAAAGGTTTTGTTCTTTCAGATCATTGTGACTGGGATGGACTCTTACAAAGTATAGACGCAACTGGCTGTGAAAACGTGATAACTACTCACGGTTATCAAGAAATTTTTGCTCGATTTTTAAGAGAAGAAAAAGGTCTTAATGCTATCAGTGAAAAAACACAATATGAAGGAGAAAACCTTGAAGAGAAAGAGTCTGAGGAGTCTTTAAAAAATGACAAAGCAGTAACAGAAACTATTTCAAATTCAAGTGTAGCGCCATGAAACAGTTTGCAGAGCTCATAAGAACGATAGACGGAACTAACAAGACTAATCTTAAAGTCGCAGCTTTAACTTCTTACTTTAAAGTGGCTAGCGATGACGATAAGTTGTGGACTATAGCTATTCTTTCTCACAGAAGACCTAAAAGACCTGTTAATACAACACTCATGCGAGAATGGGCTACACAAATAAGTGGCGTGCCTATGTGGCTATTTGAGGAAAGCTACCATATCGTAGGTGATCTGGCAGAAACTATAGCTTTAATTTTACCTACTTCAAATGAATCCAGTGACAAAAGTCTTTCTCAAATTATTAAAGAAATAATTGAATTAAGATCAAAAGATGAATCTGATAAACGAGATTACTTACAAACTAACTGGTTGCAATTAAATTATTACGAGCGGTTTGTATTTAATAAGATTCTTACAGGTGGTTTTAGAATAGGAGTTTCTCAAAAATTAATGACCAGAGCATTAGCAAATGCAACAGGAATAGATAAAGATATTCTTGCCCACAAATTGATGGGTAGCTGGACTGGTGAAAATACAACTTTTCAAGAATTAGTTTATGAAGATAATGAGGTGGCAATGCGTGGTAAACCTTACCCTTTTTATCTGGCTTATGCTATTGAAGGAGAGGTAAACGAATTAGGAGATGTATCTCAATGGAGTGCAGAACATAAATGGGATGGAATAAGATCACAAACCATAATACGTAGTGGTGAATTGTTTGTATGGTCTAGAGGTGAAGAACTGGTTACAGACAAATATCCAGAGTTTCAAAAGTTTATAGATGTAATCCCAGATGGGACTGTTATCGATGGTGAGATCTTGCCGTTCAAAGACGGATTAATTATGAACTTTAACGACCTTCAAACCAGAATAGGTCGCAAAACTGTCGGTAAAAAACTGCTTAAGGATGTTCCTGTCGTAATAGTCGCGTATGATTTGCTAGAATGGAAAGGAGAAGATTTAAGAGATCAGCCATTTGAGAAACGCAGAGCCATCCTAGATCAACTTGTACTGGACTTAAATAAAAAGGAAGAAAGGTTATCTCAAGAAGAAAAAACACCTTTACTTCTATCAGAAACCATGAGTTTTAATTCATGGCAGGACATGTCTAAGGAACGAGACCTGGCAAGAGAAAAACGATCTGAAGGATTAATGATTAAACGTAAGGACAGTCCTTACCTTGTAGGTCGCAAAAAAGGCGACTGGTGGAAATGGAAAACCGATCCTTTTTCAGTAGACGCAGTTCTTACTTATGCGATGCGTGGTCATGGAAGAAGAGCAAATCTTTTTACAGATTATACTTTTGGTTTATGGCAGGATGGAGAGCTAGTAACTTTTGCAAAAGCTTATTCTGGACTCACAGATGCCGAATTTCGTAAAGTCGATGCGTGGATTAAAAAAAATACATTAGAGCGTTTTGGACCAGTTCGATCTGTAACACCTCACCATGTTTTTGAAATTGCTTTTGAAGGAATTGCGCCTAGCAAACGTCATAAATCTGGTGTTGCTACACGTTTTCCACGTATTGTACGCTGGAGAAAAGATAAACCTATGGAAGAGGCAAATACACTTGATGATTTAAAAGCGCTTATTCCTTAGTTATAACTGGCTGTTAAGGTTTGCACCTAACTGTTACGTCCCATTAATTGTAATGAAAAATCAGTTAGTTGCATTTTACTTTCAGGAGCAATAGATAACTCTTCAATATTTTTCAAGGCTTTTTGCGTGTAAGACTCAATAGCATCTAGTGTCGCTTGCGCTCCGCCACTTTGCTCAAAAAAGACTTTTACCGTTTCTTTCTTTTCATCAATTTGCTCATCAGTCATATCATTATAATCAAGCGCAAACCATTCCTTTAACTCGACAGCACAGTCTTCATTTTCTATGCTTTTTAAATACAAGTACGTTTTTTTATTTTCTCTTATATCTCCACCTACTTCTTTCCCAAAAGTTTCTGGATTACCAAAGGCATCTAGGTAATCATCCATTAATTGAAATGCAAGTCCTAGGTTAATACCATAATCATAGATAAGTTCCTGCTCTTTCTGGTCTGCACCGGCGATAATAGCACCCATTTGTAATGCACATCCCACTAGAACAGATGTTTTAAGCTTAATCATATTTAGATATTCTGCAATACTTACATCATCTCTTGTTTCAAAATCTACATCATGTTGCTGGCCTTCACACACCTCAAGTGCCGTTCTTGAAAAGACCTTGTTGAGATAAAAGAATTTATCTTTATCATAATCTTCAAAAAGACGGTAAGCCATTATAAGCATGGCATCGCCAGATAGAATTCCTGTGTTTATGTCCCACTTTACATGAACAGTTTCCTGACCGCGGCGCAAATTTGCAGCATCCATGATATCATCATGTAATAAGGTAAAATTATGAAAAACTTCAACCGCTATAGCTGCATTCATAGCATCCTTAATGGTTGCTCCATACATTTCGGCACTCATTAGAGTTAGTAAAGGTCGTAGACGTTTACCGCCTAAATCAAGTATGTAATGGACTGGATCATACAATCCAGCTGGCTCTGTAGCTGTAATTTTTGATTTAAGCTCTTCTAGAAATATAGTTCTTAGGGAATTCAATGTATTCATGTGGTAAAAATAACAGTTGCAAGCTTGTCTTTTGTAGGAATTCTAAATTGTCTTGTTAAATAATTGTAAAACTTAGGAAACTTTACAAGTTTCTAAAGTTTCCTAGTCTTATCTTTGCGCCCTTAATAAAACTATGACCTGTATAAAAGAACATATAATAAAAACGTCGTTAGATCTTTTTTTAACCCTTGGATTTAAGAGTGTGACGATGGATGAGATTGCTACTAAGCTAGGAATGAGCAAGAAAACCTTGTACAATCATTTTAAAAATAAAAATCAGCTAGTAGATGTTTCTTCAGTAGAATTGTGCAACCATGTTTGTAATGGTGTTGATGAAATAGTAGATGCTAAAAATGAAAACGCTATTGAAGAACTTTACACGGTAAAGAAGTTTGTGATGCAACAACTTAAAAGTGACGACGCATCACCTATCTATCAATTGCAAAAATATTATCCTGAGACGCATAAGAAAATAACAGACATGCAATATACACACATGGAGAATTGCATCAAGAAAAATGTAAATAGAGGTATAGAAGAAGGTTATTACCGCGATAATATTGATGCAGATTTTATCGCTCGTATGTATTTCATAGGTATGCAAGGCATTAAAAACTTGAATATATTTCCTGCTAGTAAATACCCAGTAAATGAACTGTACGACAAATACTTAGACTACCATATAAGAGGAATTGTAACTCCTCAAGGACGTAAAATTTTAAACAAAATCACCAATTCAAACCACGATTAAATGAACTATAAATTTTTATATGTATGGGTTTTTAGTGTTCTCGCTTTCGCGAAAGCGCACTCACAACAAACCTCTACTCAAGATTCCTACAGCTTTACGCTAGAAGAAGCCATTAACTATGGACTCGAGAATAATTACCAAGCCATCAATGCCAAAAGAGACATCGCAAAAGCATTGAAACAGAAATGGGAAACCACATCTACTGGATTACCGCAGATTAATGCTGGTATTGATTACAACTACAACGTGAAAACGCCTGTGATTGTATTGCCAGGTGTGTTTTTTGATGAAAATGCCGCTCCAGGAAGTTTTACAGCCATCCCTGGTGCTCCACGACAGACGGCAAATCTTAACGCGACATTAAGCCAGCTAATTTTTGACGGCTCCTACATTGTCGCACTAGAAGCTTCAGAAACTTTTCTTGATTTTTCTGAAAACGCAAATAACAAGGCTAAACTTGAGGTAAGAAAAGGAATCATCAATGCTTACGGTGGCGTACTTCTTACACAAGAGAACATTTCTATCGTAGAACGCAACCTAACTACATTAAATAAAAATCTAGAAGAAACCACTAAGATTTATGAAAACGGTCTTGCCGAAGAAGAGGATGTAGAACAGCTTAGAATCACTAAAGCGCAACTAGAAAATCAATTAAACAGTGCAAAGAGACAAGAAGATATTGCTCTTGATATGTTAAAACTTGCTTTAGGAATCAATTTAGATCAAGAGATCTTTCTAGAAGAAGATCTAGCTGCTCTAGCTATTCAAAATATGGATCCTAGTTTAAATCAAAGTACTTTAAATATTGAGAACAATACAGATTTTCAGATTGCTAGTAACTTCACAGAGCAACGTAGACTAGAATACAAATTAGAACGTGCAAAAGCATTACCTACTCTATCAGGATTTTTGAATTATGGAATACAATCGTTTGGTGAAGATTTTGTCTTTTTTGATTCAGATAATCAATGGTTCGGCCAGAGTGTGGCAGGAGTAAGTTTATCCATTCCTATTTTTAGTTCCTTAGGAAGACAGGCTCGTACTGATCGCGCAAAGATAGCTTGGGATCAAGCTAAAACAGACTTAGATCGCACCACGCAAGAAATCCAGCTCAATTATCAAACGGCATTAAACAACTATCAAATTGCAATAGATAATTACACTACTAATAAAGAAAACCTTACTCTAGCAGAACGTATAGAGAATAAAAATAACATCAAATTTAAAGAAGGTATTGCTACCAGCTTTGATCTAAGACAGGCACAAACTCAACTTTACAGTACACAATCTAGTTACCTACAAAGTATGTTTCAAGTAATAAGTGAAAAAGCAAACCTAGAAACTATTCTCAACACTCCAGAATTTATCAATCAAAAGTAATCCCACCACTGAATTTTATATCATGAAAAAATTAAGCATACTATTTATAAGTCTTTTTATACTCACCTCATGTGGTGACAAAGAGCCTACTATTGATGAACTAATTACTGCTGGCGATGCCCAGGTGATAGCTCAAAAGAAAACAGAGTTACTTAATCAAAAAAAGGAATTAGAAAATCAAATCAAGTCTATTGAAAATTACTTAGATAAGAATAGCGTTAAAAAGGACGGAGCTCTTGTAAGTATAACTACTATTCAAGATACCTTATTTAATCATTTTATCGAACTTCAAGGTAGCGTAGATACTAAGCAAAACATAACCTTGATGCCAGAAACGGCTGGTATATTAACAAACGTATATGTTAAAGAAGGTCAAAGAGTATCAAAAGGGCAGCGACTTGCAAAGATCGATGACGGCGGTATGTCTCAAAGCATTGAGCAAATGAAAGTCCAAGCTCAGCTTGCTAAAACTACATTTGAGCGTCAAGAACGTTTATGGAATCAAAAAATAGGCTCAGAAATTCAATATTTACAAGCTAAGGCTAATTATGAGGCTCAAGAAAACGCGATTAAATCGATGCAGCAGCAACTAGCCAAAACTATTATCACCGCACCATTTTCTGGTGTTATAGATGACGTTATTACTGAACAAGGTAATACTGTAAGTCCTGGAATGACGCAAATCTTAAGAATTGTAAACCTTAATAATATGTATATAGAGGTTGAGGTGCCAGAAACGTACATTTCTTCAGTAAATGAGGGAACTGATGTGAAAGTAGAATTTCCTGTTCTAGGTAACACGGTAGAAAGTACTATAAGGCAGACTAGCTCTTATATCAATCCTTCAAATAGATCTTTTAGAGTAGAAATTCCAGTTGAAAACAAAGAAGGTAAAATTAAACCTAACCTTACAGCCCGACTTAAAATTAATGATTATTCTAATAAGGAAGCCATCTTAGTCCCACTAGCTGTAATTAGTGAGAATCAAAATGGAGATCAATATGTTATGATCGCTAGTGACTTAAAATCTGGTGATTCATTTGATACCGCTATCGCAAAAAGGAGAGTGATTCAAACTGGTAAAACCAGTAACAATATGATTGAAATTACCGAAGGGCTTGAAAAAGGAGATCATATTATAGTAGAAGGTGCTCGTAGTGTAAAAGAGGATCAACAAATCAGAATTAAAAAAGCTTAAACAATGGGTAAAAAAAGTGAAAAAGAGTTCGGATTTTCCTCTTGGGCGATCAATAACTCGACTGTAATATGGATCTTAATAGGACTAGTTCTTATTCTAGGAGTCCAAGGATATTTTGCGATGCCTCGTGAAGATTTTCCTGAAGTAAAAGAAACTAAAATCTACATCTCTAGTGTTTATCCTGGAAATACTGCTGAAGATATAGAACGCCTTATAACTGACCCATTAGAAGACCGTTTAAAAAACATCTCTGGTGTAGCAGAGGTAGTTTCTACCTCTCAAGAAGATTACTCTATTATAACAGTAGAGTTTGAAGAAGGTTCTATACTAGGTTCTAGCATTACTGTTGAAGAAGCAAAACAAAAAGTAAAGGATGAGGTAGATGTAGAAACATCAAACGAAGACTGGCCTACCTTTAACGATGCAAAGATTGAACCTAATGTGTTTGATCTTAAAATGAGTGAAGAAGTGCCTATCATGAACATCAACTTGAGAGGTGAAGCTTATACAGTACGCAAACTCAAGGAGTACGCAGAGTTTTTACAAGATGAAATTGAAGGACTTCAAGAAATTAAAGAAGCTAGTATACGTGGTGCTCAAGAACTTGAGGTAGAAATCGCGGTAGACATTTATAAGATGACCGCTGCAGCAGTTAGCTTTGACAATGTTATCAATGCTGTACGTGGTGGTAATGCCACCATGAGTGCTGGAAATATTAAAACAGAAAACCAGCGTCGTACTATTAGAATTTTAGGTGAAATTACATCACCTAGCCAGCTAGACCGATTTGTTGTAAAAAATGAAAATGGAGCGATATATCTTAAGGATATTGCTGAGGTAAACTTTAAAGAAGAAGATAAAACCACCTATGCAAGAGAGTCTGGTGACGCTGTTGTAATGATAGATGTAAAGAAGCAATCTGGTAAAAACATGATTACTGCTTCAGAAAGTATCAGAGAAATTATCGCAAACGCTAAGGAAAGTGGTAAAATACCAGATAACATCGAGGTTACTATTACAAACGATGGCTCTAGTAGAACACTTAATCAAGTGGATGACTTAGTAAACAATATCATATTTGGGGTTATACTCGTAGTAACCGTATTGATGTTTTTCCTAGGATTTAGAAATGCACTCTTTGTAGGATTTGCGATTCCTATGTCTATGTTAATGAGTTTTATCATTCTCAACTTCTTGGGTTACACATTAAACACGATGATACTTTTTGCCATGATTATGGGATTAGGAATGCTCGTTGACAACGGTATTGTGGTAGTAGAAAACGTTTATCGTTTAATGGATGAAGAAGGTATGTCTCGTATTAAAGCCGCAAAAATAGGGATAGGTGAAATAGCTGTTCCTATTATCATATCTACCTTAACTACGGTTGCGGCTTTCGTACCTATAGGTTTATGGCCAGGAGTTATGGGAGAATTTATGAAATACTTCCCGATAACGCTATCGGTAGTTTTAGGTAGTTCACTTGTAGTCGCTATTTTCTTTAACTCTATGCTAGTTTCAAAATATATGAGCATCGATGAAAAAAATATTCCTGTTAAAAAGTTATTACTTATCACTGCCGTAATGGGTGGAATAGGAGTTCTTATCTTACTTTTTGGTGGCGCTATTAGAGGTATAGGATCTGTAATGGTAGTAACTGTAATTTTATTGTGGCTATATAAATACGTAGTGAAAGGGGCTACTCTATATTTTCAACGCAGGATTTTAAAATGGTTAGATAACGCATACGAGCGTTTTTTAAGATTTGCATTAAGAGGCAAAAAACCATACTTCTTTACAGCTGGAATGGCTATCATGTTTTTTGGAGTATTAGCACTATATTTTGGATGGTCTGTAGGAACTGGTCGTACTAAAGTGGAGTTTTTCCCAGAAAACAAACCCAACCAGATTATTGTTTATATCGAGTATCCACAAGGGACTTCTATTAATAAAACAAATCAGACTACTAAAGAGATAGAGAACATCGTCTATGATGTTATCAATCAAGACATGTACATGGAAGATGGAAGAAACTTCCTAGTAGAAAGCACCGTGTCTCAAGTAGGTGAAGGTGCTGGTAATCCTCAAACTGATGGAGGAAGCTCTGCAGAGATGCCTAACAAAGGTAAAATCACTGCTTCTATGCGAGAATATAAATACCGTAATGGAGCAGATAGTGAGATCTTACGTAAAAAAGTTCAGGAGGCTGTACAAGGTAAATTTCCTGGTATAGCTATAAGTGTAGAAAAAGACGCTGCTGGTCCACCAGCCGGTTATCCTATTAACGTAGAGCTTCAAGGTGATGATTATGAAGAGTTAATTGTTACTGCAGAGCGTATGGTAAAATTTCTCAATGAGAAAAATATTGCTCCCGTAGATGAACTTAAAATAGACGTTAATAAAAGTAAGCCTGCACTACAGGTAAAGGTAGATCGGGAGAAAGCAGGTGAATTAGGAATAAGTGCCAGTCAAGTAGGAATGCAATTGCGTAGATCTATCTTCGGAGAGAAAGCTGGTATTTATAAGAAAGATGGTGAAGATTATGACATTTACGTAAGATTCAATGAGGAGAATAGATACGATCGTAGCTCATTGTTCAACCAGCGTATTACTTATAGAGATATGGCATCTGGTCAGGTATTAGAAATTCCTGTAAGTGCTGTAACTACTCAAGAGAACGTTTCTGGTTTTAGTGCGATTAAGCATAAGGATAATCAGCGAGTAGTAACTGTTTATAGTGCCTTAAAACCTGGTTATAGTGATGCAGGAGCTGCAGTGGCTCAGATCCAAAACGAGATGCTAGACTTTGAAGGGTTGCCAGAAGGTATACAAATTGACTATACAGGGCAACTAGAAGAGCAAAACAAGCAACAAGCTTTTCTTATGACCGCTTTAATGGTTGGGTTATTATTGATTTTCTTTATTTTAATCTTCCAGTTTGGAGGTATTTCAAAACCTACTATAATCATGATATCCATATTCTTAAGTTTTATAGGTGTATTCTTAGGTTTAATGGTAACAGGATGGCCTTTTGTTATTATGATGACTATGATGGGAATTATTTCCCTTGCAGGAATTGTGGTAAACAATAGTGTGGTTCTTATTGATTATGTAGATATATTAAAACTACGTAGGAGAGAACAGCTAGGTATCGATGATGACAAGCATTTGATCAGTAAGGAAGATTCATTTGCAGCTATTGTACAAGCCGGTAAAGCCCGTTTAAGACCAGTACTTCTTACCGCCATCACAACAGTTCTAGGATTAATTCCTCTGGCGATAGGGTTTAATATTGACTTCTTTAGCCTATTCAGTGAGTTTGACCCTAAGATTTATATGGGTGGAGATAACGTGATCTTTTGGGGACCACTAGCATGGACAGTAATCTTCGGTTTATTATTTGCTACGTTCTTAACGCTTATCATAGTACCTATTTTACTATATCTAGTACACAGAGCAAAGTTGAGGTTTCAGCGATTTAAAAATCCTGAAAGAGTAGAAGAAACTCAAAGAATTACAGACGATTTTGAAGAAGATCAACAAGTAGCATAAAGACATTCTTTTATTTACGCTAAAAAGGCATTTACCCTTATGGTAAATGCCTTTTTTATTGTTCTTTTATGAATTGGTAACGAAATAAATAAATCATCAAAAGTTTCCAACTATCAAAAAGCTAATTTAATGTTGATATATAACGACACTCAAAATTTTAACTCATCAATACCTGAATAAACCTACATATCCAATTGTTGCTTTAGCTGGAAAACTTGGCTACTATATCCTTAACTACAGACTCTGTTTTTAAGTTTTTTATTTCTCTATTTAAAGTATGCGCAGGCACTTGTCTTACTTCACAATTTTTAATGGCACATCGCTCACAAGTAACGCCTACATCGATCGTTTTAATAGCATCGTCTTGTAAGAATTGAACTTTATTTTTAAGTTGACGATTTATCAATATACCTATTGCGATACTACGATAGTGATTGCTTCTAAAAGGGTCTCGAGTTGCAGATGATAAAACCAGATACTGCTGATCATCATCCGTAAAATTAGAGATTTGTAAATCAAAGACATGATCCATTTTACCTTCACTTATAACATTTAATACCTTTAAAGAAATCCATCTACGGCAATAATGTGCGTTGAGCTCATTCGCACGTGGAGACTGCTGGTGCGCGAGGTGCAATTCTTTTTTAAGATAAAACTGTTTAGAGCCCAAGCGATGTGTGAAACGTAAGAAAAATAGATTTTGGATCGTAAAATCCTTTGGTAGTACATTTGTAAGCCGCTGGTAAAAAGATTCTGGGGATGCATTATAAGAGGAAATCATATTCAAAAAAAAGTCTTTATCAAACTTCTCCTTTGCAAATAACTGGGACAGTTGTTCGGTGATCTTCTTCCTAGAAATAATTAGTGCTCCAGCAAAATAAGAAGCGTAAAAATTATTTATTACTTGATCAAATTTTTCAAACTTAATCCAGGGAAACGTATTAAGCCGCTCTTCAATTTTCAGGTAATTATAAGCAATTTCTTTAGCATAAATAAAAGCTCGTTGTGCGTCATCTATGCGATTTGCAACAAGTAATATCTTATTTTTTGGTATAAAAACAGACCTTAAATTATCCAGCTCATCGTGAGTGTCTAGTTCTTGATTGTTGATTGTATAGCCGTATTCTTCAATTAATATTTCTTCTAATTCTTTGGATTTAATCGGTAGAGATAAATTGATTTGGTACGCTTTCGCGAAAGCAAGAACATCAACTTCCAAATTTTCAAAATAATTATTATTTGCTTGCTGAAAGGAGCGTACCGCAGCAAGATGGAAATTCTCCTTGCTAAAATTGTAATTTTGAGCTATCTCAATAATGGTACTTATAAATGCGTTCACTTTTGCAGGCGCGTTGGAAACCATGTCAATTAACTGGCTTTCTTTAATCCCAAAAAGCTCAAGAGGGATTTCTTTAAAAACTTTAGAGCGCAACAACTCACCTATAGGAGCAAGATTCTTATCCAGTTTTAGTGATACGATCTGGTCATAAGGAGTTTCTAACTTTTCTGATAAAATGGCAATTTTATCTGGCTTAGGATATTTTTTACCTTTTTCAATCTCGTTGAGATATGATTTAGAAAGGCCAGTAAGCTTTGAAAGCCCAAAAAGAGACAAATCCTTATCCGTACGTATTTGCTTGAGTTTAAGACCAAAAATGAGCTTTATATAATCTTCTTCTACTACCATAATAATCAAATATAACACAATTTGCGTATGAATTTCAAATATCTATTTTACATAAATAGCGAACGTTCGCTTGTTTAATAATGTTTTTTGTTTTATCATTGTCTCGTACAAAAAGATAAGATCATGGAAATCAACACTATTATTCAAAAAAAATTAGAGTATTCTGAAGATGTAACTCAGGAATACAAAGACATTTTAACTGAGGACGCAAAAACATTTCTACTTGCATTGCATGGTAAGTTTAATGATGCGCGAGTTGCATTGCTTGAAAAAAGACAAGAACAACAAGTAATTTTTGATCAAGGCAACTTTCCTGAGTTTCCTAAAGAAACTACATCCATAAGAGATAGTGATTGGGTAGCGGGATCAATTCCGCAAGATCTACAAGACCGCCGTGTAGAAATCACAGGTCCTGTAGATAGAAAAATGGTTATTAACGCTCTTAATTCTGGAGCAAAAACCTTTATGGCAGACTTTGAAGACAGCACAGCTCCTACTTGGAAAAACATCATGGAAGGCCAGCAAAATTTAAGGGATGCAAATCTTGGCACCATTTCATTGTTTAACAAATTAAAAAATAAACACTATAAACTTAATGCTAACACTGCTGTATTACTAGTGCGTCCTCGCGGCTTACATTTAGAGGAACGTCATATTATGATTAATGGGGAACCTATTTCAGGTAGTTTACTTGACTTTGGATTATACGTGTTTCATAATACTCGTGTTTTACTAGATTCGAATACGGCACCGTACTTCTACTTACCTAAATTAGAACATTATCTCGAGGCAAGATGGTGGAACGATGTATTTAAGTTTTCTCAAGAGTATCTAGATGTTCCTGTAGGTACATTTAAAGCAACAGTACTAGTAGAAACAATAACGGCAAGCTTTCAACTGGATGAGATCATCTACGAATTGAAAGATCATATTGTAGGTCTTAATTGTGGTCGCTGGGATTACATTTTTTCTTACATCAAAAAATTCAGTAACCATGCTAATTTTATAGTTCCTAATCGTGATCAGGTGTCCATGACGACTCCTTTTATGGCTGCTTACTCTCGTTTAGTTATACAGCGATGCCACAAACGTGGAATTCACGCTATGGGTGGTATGGCAGCTCAAATTCCCATAAAAAATAATCGTATGGCAAATGAAACTGCACTAGAAAAGGTACGTCTAGATAAGGAACGTGAAGTGAAAAATGGACATGACGGTACTTGGGTGGCGCATCCAGCCTTAGTTGATGTTGCTATGAGCGAATTTAACAAGCATATGTCTGGTCCAAATCAAATTGATAAAAAACTAACAAATCTTGTAGTTACCGAAAAAGACTTAATAGAGCTACCTAAAGGTACCATCACAGAAGCTGGTGTGCGTAAAAATATTAACGTAGGGATTCTTTACCTAGAAGCCTGGCTACGTGGTTATGGCGCTGTTGCTTTATACGATTTAATGGAAGATGCAGCCACAGCCGAGATTTCAAGAACACAAGTATGGCAATGGCTTAAAAACAAAGCGGTGCTTGAAGATGGGCGCATTTTTAACAATGAATTATTCGATACCATATTTGATGAAGAAATAGAAAAAATCATACTTGAGGTGGATGAGGTAAATATTCCTAAAACAAAATTTAAGCTAGCATTTGATTTGTTTTATCAGCTTATCAAAGAAGACAAATTTGAAGAGTTCTTAACCTTACCTGCATACCAATACATTTAATAAAACCAACTTCTAAATCAATATTGGTTTTGAAATAACTATAAAAATAAATAATCTTAATAATCAATTACTAATCATGGAAACTATAACACAATCTAACTACTATTCAGCACTACAAACGGTAAAAGACCTAAAAGAAAAATATGGTACGACCTGGAACGCTATCAACCCACAAAATGCTGCGCGCATGATGGCACAAAATCGTTTTAAAACGGGACTTGAAATTGCAAAATATACCGCTGGAATCATGCGTGAAGATATGGCTGCTTATGATGCAGACGCTTCTAATTACACACAATCTTTGGGTTGCTGGCACGGTTTTGTAGCGCAACAAAAAATGATTTCTGTAAAGAAGCATCACGGTACTACGAGCAAAAAATACCTTTACCTTTCTGGATGGATGGTAGCTGCATTACGTTCTGAGTTTGGTCCATTACCTGATCAGTCTATGCATGAAAAAACAGCTGTAGCAAACTTAATTGTTGAAATTTATGACTTTCTACGACAGGCAGATGCAATTGAGTTAAATGACCTATTTAGACGTCTTGAAAATGGTGAAGATGTGCAATCGCAAATAGATAATTTTGAAACACATGTTGTACCTATAATAGCAGATATTGATGCTGGTTTTGGAAATGAAGAGGCTACTTATTTATTAGCAAAAAAAATGATACAAGCAGGAGCTTGTGCCATCCAGATAGAAAATCAAGTAAGCGATGCAAAGCAATGTGGCCATCAAGATGGTAAAGTTACCGTACCGCACGAAGACTTTATTGCAAAAATTAATGCCATTCGTTATGCCTTTTTAGAATTAGGTGTAGATAATGGTGTTATCGTTGCTCGTACGGATAGTGAAGGTGCTGGATTAACACAAAAGCTTCCTGTATCACAAGAGCCTGGAGATCTGGCTTCTCAATATTTAGCTTTTGTTGATGCAGAAGAAATTGCCATTGAAGACGTACGCGAAGACGACATTTTGTTAAAAAGAAATGGGAAATTAGTAAGACCTATCCGACTACCTAATGGTCTTTATAGATTCAAGAAAAATTCCAACATTGATAGAGTAGTTCTAGACTGTATCACCAGTTTACAAAACGGTGCTGATTTGTTATGGATTGAGACACCTACTCCAGATGTAAAACAAATAGCACACATGGTTAATCGCATTAAGAAAGTAGTCCCTAATGCAAAGCTTGTATATAATAATTCTCCATCATTTAACTGGACACTTAATTTCCGTAAGCAAGCTTACCAAGAAATGCTAGCAAGCGATCAAGATGTGAGTCTCTATGATCCTGCAGACTTGATGAATGCTCTGTACGATGGTACAACCTTATGTAAAATAGCAGATGAACGTATAAGAACTTTTCAAATGGATAGCGCACGTGAGGCAGGAATATTTCACCATTTAATCACGTTACCTACTTATCACACTACAGCACTGAACATGAATGACTTAACCGAGGGCTATTTCGGTGAATCTGGAATGTTAGCCTATGTGAAAGGAGTACAACGTCAAGAAATCAGAAAAAGCGTTTCTTGTGTTAAGCATCAGCGTATGGCTGGATCTGATTTAGGAGACGATCATAAATCATTCTTTGCTGGTGAAAAAGCCTTAAAAGCTGGTGGTGAGAAAAACACTTCAAATCAGTTTGAATTAAAAACAACGGTAAAACCTACTAAAAAATTAGTTGTAGTTGCTTAAATGAAGTTTTTACAAACTCTGTACGGTTCTATAATTAAATAATTAATTGTGGTAAATCTAAAAACCTTGATCAAGCGACTTGTTCAAGGTTTTTTTATGTCATGATCACTAAATAGCTTTAAAGCATTCTAGTTACGATAGAATGATTCATTATAGTAGGTGAACTCAATAATAAAACTATTTTCAGCATTTTGAATGCAAGTTCCGCTTTCGCGAAAGCAAGATCAACACCAACTTTTTATTACATCAAATTTCTATCAGAAGCATCAAACTCACGATAATACTGCTCCACTATCTGAATAGTTTGATTCATTAAATCTCTAGTTTCTAATAATAGACTGAAGTAAAGAGTTGTATTTTTAGGCGATTCTTCATCGTCTTTAGTACGTTTCACTTGCTTATCAATCTTCTCGTTCACTAGAGTTATCAATTCTCTTTTTTCTAAAATTATAGTCTCTAAACTAGAAAAATCTTTGGTAGTAAAAATTTCCTGCGCATCATCAAATATCTCATGAATACGTAAGATGATCTCCTTCAAATCCTTGATTTGAGTAAACTTCAAACTCTTATGGTTATTGCTGATGTGTTTATTGCTCGACTTTGAAATATAATCTAGCGATTGAGATATGTCCTGAAGATTTCCTAGCACCTCGATATAAAACTTACTAGCTCCTAGGTTTTTCTCGTCTAAATTTTTAATGAAGAAGTAAATGTTGTCCCTTAGAACATCTATCTCACTAGATAACTTTTTACTTTCTCGTTTTGACGTTTTTAATATGGTAAGATCTTGCGCAATTAAACCGTCTAAAGTGTTTTTATAGATGCGCTTAGAACGTTTAAAAACAGTCGCCACATTATCAGAGCTTTCATTAATGATTCCTTGTATGGTTTTACTTTCTGCTTTTTTAAGTTCTTCTGTCTCTTCTTGTTTTTTCTGAGATTTTTTATGGCCTATAAAACTACGTATCAATAATAGCACAGCTAGTACTACTAGACCTACAACAGCATACATACCACCTATGTAAATGATGTAAGCAAATAAGGCTGCCGCAGTAAAAGCACTGAAAGCCGTGAAGAACCATCCGCCTATTACATTTAATACACCTGCAATTCTATAAACGGCACTTTCTGTTCCCCAAGCCTTATCTGCTAACGAGGTTCCCATTGCTACCATGAAAGTAACGTAAGTCGTAGAAAGTGGCAGCTTGTAAGAAGTAGCTACAGAAATTAATATACTGGCAACCATAAGATTTACTGATGCTCTTACGTAATCAAATGCAGGCTTATCTGCATGCTTAGGTACTATTGCTGGAGCTGGTGCTTTTTCAAATCTAGAGCTTATGTAATTTGCCGTTCTTTCCGGTACAATACGCTCTATTCCTTCTGCAGCTAGTAAAGAATAACGTACTAATAATCTAGAAAGAAAATTAGATTGAAAACGCTCTGTTCCTGAGTCTTGTCTTGCAAGATCTACAGAGGTTTTTACAACAGCTTGTGCTTTAGAAGAAAACCATAAGGTTGCCACCATGATCAATCCTGCAGCAACGAGCAACCATTTATTAGAAGGTAATTTCTCTCCTAAAAATGACATGTTAATCTCACTAGCTTTAAGACCTGTACCTTCTGCAAATTCCCATGCTTGATAAGCACCTATAGGAACTCCTATAAAATTCACTAGATCATTTCCTGCAAAAGCCATTGCTAGACCGAAAGTTCCTAAAATAATAATGAGCTTATAAATATCTAGCTTTAAAGCAAAAACATATATAAAACTGATGATACTCCAGAAGATAAAAGAAACACCTATAAATGTATAGACATCAGTTGAAGTAAGAAACTCTGTCACAAAACCTAGATCAGCTCCTTTAAGACCTTTAAAAATGATAAAGTAGAACAAACTAGTTAAAGAAAAACCGCCGAATAAGGCAGCGAGATAATTAGGCCTATTTCTAAAGTCAAACGTTAATAACAACCTCGAGAAGAACTGCACTAGTCCACCTATAATAAATGCCACGACGACTGAGAGTAAAATACCTAGTATGATATCAATCGCAGTGTCTGTTGCGATGTATTTACCTAAATTTAAAATGGTGTCACCGTCATTTTGATTGATCTTGATAACAGACATACATACCGCTGCACCTAACAACTCAAAGACTATAGAAACCGTTGTAGAAGTAGGTAAACCTAAGCTATTAAAGAAATCTAGTAGTAAAATATCAGTAATCATTACCGCCATAAAGATGATCATGACCTCATCAAAGAAAAATTCCCCAGGATTGAAAATCCCTTTACGCGCGACTTCCATCATACCGCTGGAAGATATTGCTCCAAAGGCAATACCTATACTCGCAATAATCATAATAGTCTTAAAACTTATCGCTTTAGAACCTATAGCACTATTTAAGAAATTCACTGCATCATTGCTCACTCCTACTACTAAGTCCGTAATGGCTAGACCAGCAAGAATAATAAGCATGTATATATAAATATCAGACATTTACTTAGTTTTTATTCAGTCTGCAAAAATCGGCTATATCGATAGATTAAATGTTACGCTACTGTTATGAATGAGGTTACCGCTTTCGCGAAAGCGGAATAATTACAACCCTTTTAAACAAAAAAAGACCACTCGTGCGAGTGGTCTTTTTAGAATATTGAGTTTATAAATACTAGAAACTATAACCAGTCCAATTGAATGCAGAAGCATCTGCACCAGTGTTTGCTGTAGTAACACTAACAGTAGCATTAGGTCCATTTTTAACGTCAGCACCATCTGCAGTACCGTTTGCCGTAGCGTTTACAACTGTAGCTGCAGTAGCATTACCTCTTGAATCTTCAAGATCAATGAAGTCTAATGCTGTTGCAGTTCCAAAAGTTCCTGCTAGAGCATTGTTAATTGTAGCTGTTGCACCACGACGCACTTTGATAAGATCAGAGAATTCAACGTTATTTCCAGAATTAACGATAGTTAAATCATTAACAGTAAAATCTGACTGAGTGTTATCTGAAGGAGAGTTTCCATCTAAGTTACCGTCTGCTTCAATACCTCTTGGGTCAGAAGTTACAGCTGTATAACCTGGTTCACGTACACCATATAAATTTGTACAAGTACCTCTGTAACCTTGAGTGAAATCAAACATATCATCTTTTGCATTTAAAACAAAGATGTTTGTTGCGTTTACTGATCCACCGAAGAATTCAATCGCATCATCGTCGCCATTTGCAATCCAGATGTTAGAAAGTGTAGTTCCAGAACCTACACCGTTTAAGGTAAGCCCATTATGCTCTGCACTACCATCGATACGTGCTCCTGTATATTCAATAATTACGTGATCTAAGATTCCTGAATCTTCAGTATCGTTGTTACCTCCAAATAAAATCCCAGCATTAACTTCGGTTCCTGCCTCATTTTGACCTTGTGGATTTTGTCCAGAAATAAAAGCATTACCGTTAATGATCACTCCACCCCAAGCAGCTGGTACTCGAGAAGAACTTGTGAAACGTATAGGCGCTGTAGCAGTACCATCTGCAATAATGCGTCCACCGCGCTCTACAAGAAGGTACACATCAGTTCCTCCGGCTTGTGCTGTGATAGTGGTTCCAGCTTCAATGGTTAATGTAACACCATCTTTAATAAACATAGGACCATTAAGAACATAAGCATTACCTGCTGTAAGAGTTCTATTTGCTGTGATGTTACCAGCTAGATTTAAAGAATCGTCAGTTCCACCACCTACTATAGTGATATCATCTGTTTCACAAGATGTGATTGCAATTGCTACTGCTGCAATAAAAGTTAAGATTGATTTTTTCATTTTAGAAAGTCTTTTTTAGTTTTATGTTGACACTGCAAATTAACATCGTAATTTTACGATTAAGGTTATGTAATCATTACGAAACCTTTAAAACTTGTAACTGTATCCTAAGCTTACATCAAGTCCACGTTTATAATTACTTAACTCAATGTTACCAGAATCTCCTTCTCGTTCTAATCTGTATTCAGGATTCAATAAGTTTCTAGCTTTAAGTGATAGTTTACCATTTTCTCCTATTCCTACAGAACTTACTAGGTCTAGAGTAGGAACTCCTATTTCTTTAATATTTTCAAATCCTCTAGTTCCTACAGAGAATACACGCTCAGTGAAGTAGTTAAAAACGACTGCCGTATTGATATTACTCTTGTTTATAAACGTATTTAAGTTCAAATCAAAATTTACTAAAAGTGGCGCAGCTCCTTGAAGTTGTGTACTTTCTTCTGTAAACTGTGCGAGAGGATCATTAAGTTCTTGCTTACTATAGATGTAAGAGGCGTTAAAACCTAAACCAAATACTGTTTCACGATTCATATCAAAACCTGCTTCAGGTAATTCTGAACTGAATAAATCCTTTCTCAACTCAAACTCTGCTCCTAAAACTGTTGCTTGATCTCCTACATTAAGGTACGTGAGCGTATTTCCTCCACTAGGAATTTCAGTTCGTGCAATTGGGTCTTGAATGTTTTTATAAAAACCAGATAAAGAAATGATCTCTCCTTTACTTGGATAATACTCGTAAGCTACATCTAAGTTAATCACATTTGAAATTTGTAAATTAGGATTACCTTGGGTTGCTGTTCCTCCAGGATTTGCATATCTAAATGGAGCTATTTCTTTAAACCTAGGCATGATATACGTCTTACTCGCTCCTACTCTTACGATATTATCATCATTTAAAGAGTACTTTAATCCTAGACTAGGTAAAAACAGACTTTCATTAATCTCTGAAGGACCATTTGTAGCACTATTTGCAATGTTAGTATCATACTCTACATCTTGACTTACGTTTTCAAAACGTACTCCTACGTTAAGTAACAATTTGTCATTAAATCCTTTTACATAATTACCTTGTCCAGCAAATATTACTTTATCACCTATATAATAAAATGGATTGAACGCTTGCGGATTTATGGCAGCACCTCTACCTGTTTCTAGTCTGAAGTTTCCAGCCGTTAATGATGGCTGATTGTATAATTCATCTACATTATTAATATCTACCGCTATACGAGTATCAAATGTGTGGTTAAATACGGTCGCTTGAAAAACGTGGTGCGTCCACCTTAAGTCGCCACCTACTGTAAAGTAATTAGGTCTTTCATCTTCTTCATCTGTATTCAAGTTGTACTTTAATGTCGCATTTGCATTGTAGTCATTCTCTTGAACTTTACTAAAGAATCTTTGGTTATTACCACCAGAATCTATGTTAGGAGAGTAAAATCCATCTCTAAATAAGTATTCAAAATTTCTACGGTCTGGTTCACTACCTCTCAAAGCATTAAAGGACCCTTTAACGTCAAGATCTATCTTCTCATTGATCTCAAAATGCGTCAATAACTGAGTTACAAAAAGGTTGTTGTCATTAGTTTGTTGTCTTCTTACAAATACTTGATCTCCTTCCTGCTCAGGATTATCAATACCATCGTACTCTTGAAAACTTTGTGTATTCTTATGAATATACATAGTCAACAACTCAATATTATTTTTGCCAAAACGGTAATCTAAATTGAACTGACCTATTTGAGAAGTTTCATAATTATACTTTTCAAAGTCCTGGTCTAAAAATATATTTCCTGCACTGTTAGTGTTTTTTACGTTCCCCTCAATAAAACGGTATCCATTATCAAATGTCAGAAGACCGTAAACATTTAAATAATTATCTCCTATATCAATGCGCTTACCTCCATTAATGGAAAGACCTAGATTGACAAGATTATTTTCTGAACTAGGTGCTAGTTGATTATCAAAACTGTAAACATTTAAGTTACTTACAGGCAACTCTGAATCACTGAAACCAAAAAAACCTTCACCTGCTATACCTTTAAATTCAGAATTAAGCGTTTGTAAGTTAGCGCCTGTAGAAATACCTACACCTAACTCTTCTCTTCCAGATAATCCTTTTAAGTCTATATTGATATTTGCTCCAGCATTATCACCAGTTATTTCTGAAACAAACACCTTATTGATATCCACACTCTCAATCAAATCGCTACTAAAAAAATCTAGAGAGATATTTTTATATTCAGGATCATCAGACGGTAATGGTAAGCCGTTTAAAGATGTAGAGTTGTAGCGATCACCTAATCCACGTACAAAGACATTTTTAACACCAGCTTGTTTTGAAACACCACTTACTTTAGTAACAGCACCTTCTGCATCACTCACTCCTTTTTTAGAAAGTTCTTGTGCACCTATAGATTGCTTGATTGTTACTGCATTCTTTTTTTCTTGCAATAAAGCTTCTTCACTCTCACGACTTTTAGTTACTACAATTTCCACTGCAGTCAAGGCAGCAGCTTCGGCAGTCATGGAAACATTTATAGTAGTTGTAAATCCTTGCTTAACCTCAACGTTAGGAACTTCTACTTTTTGCATACCTACAAAAGTCACCACTAATGTGTAAGTACCTACTGGTGCAACTATTGAAAACTTACCATCCATATCAGACTGCGCTCCAAGAGTCGTTCCCTTCAATTGGACAGAGGCAAATGCAACTGGTTCATCATCAAAATCTTTGTCTACAATTAAACCAGATACAATACCATTTTGAGCAATGGCAAAGCTGGAAACGATAGAAAATAAAATAAAAAAGAACTTTTTCATTATATGTAAATTATATTTTGCAAAAGAACAACCTAATCGCTCCTGCATAGGTTATGCAAGTATTAACTAATAAAGAGCTTTTGTTAAGAAACAGTAAAGTAAAAAGCATTAGTCTTAACCTTACTTTACTTCTTATCTTGCACCAAAAATTGATATTTAATGAACTGGCAGCAACTACTTTCACTTAAAAGATATGGAGACACAAAGCCTAGACCTCGTGCGTTGCAAGATGAGTTGCGTTTAGGCTTTGAAGTAGATTATGATCGCGTTATTTTTTCACAACATTTTAGATCACTACAAGATAAAACTCAAGTAATTCCTTTAAGTCAGACTGGATTTGTACACACAAGACTCACACATAGTCTTGAAGTGAGCGTTGTAGGGCGTTCTTTAGGAAGAATGGCCGGTAAACTGATATTAGAAAAGCATCCAGAGCTTGTGGACTCTGGTTACAAACAGCAAGATTTTGGAGCTATAGTTGCTGCGGCAGCATTAGCACACGACATAGGTAATCCACCTTTCGGTCATAGTGGGGAAAAAGCTATAGGTAGTTTTTTTAAAACTGATCGAGGAGCTGAGATGATAAGTACGCTTTCGCGAAAGCAACAACAGGACCTACTTTCTTACGAAGGAAATGCAAATGGATATCGATTATTAAATCTCGATACTCCTGGAACATCTGGCGGATTAAGACTGTCTTATGCTACTCTAGGCGCATTTATAAAATATCCTAAAGAGTCGCTACCGTATAGACCATCCAAACATATTTCACAGAAGAAATACGGAATTTTTCAAGCTGACCTTGATCACTTCAGTGACGTCGTAAAGGAATTAGGATTAGAAAATGAAACCGATGCGCCAGAATCCCATTACCGTCATCCACTTACTTATCTTGTAGAAGCTGCAGATGATATTTGTTATACCATCATTGACTTTGAAGACGGTATCAATTTAGGCTGGATAAGTGAAGATCATGCGTTAGAACAATTAATTAATCTAGTAAGAGATACCATAAGGACAGAAGTTTACACCCAACTTTCTACCACTCAAGAACGACTTTCTTATCTAAGATCATTAGCTATTAACAACCTCATCACAGACTGTGTGGAGCTATTTATGAAACATGAAGCTGAGATACTAGCTGGAAATTTCAAACATGCGCTAACAGACAAGTCTAAATATAAAGCTCAAATAGATGATATCTTAAAACTTACCGTTAATAAGGTATATCAAAATGAAGAAGTGATTCAAAAAGAGATCGCTGGTTATAAAATCTTGCAAGATATCCTAGCCGCTGCAGTAACCGCAAGTATTAATGAACTTAATGATTGCGCTACTTCTTACGATCAGTTGATATTAAGATCCTGTAAAGAATTGAAATTAAATGGAACAAATACTTATGAGCGTATTCTAGACGTTTGTGGTTATGTAGCTTCTTTGACAGACAGCAAGTCCATCGCATTGTTTCAAGTGATTAACGGTAAGATTTAAATACTTAGAATCGTTTAATAAAATCAATATCTTTAGAGAAGAAAAATGATGTTATGAAAAAAAGGTTTGTTTATGCTGGTCTGGCTCTTATTACAGCTGCAATAGCAGGTTGTAACGAGATTTCCAGAGAAAAAGAATTATCGACAAAAGAAGCTCGAGAAATGCATCAAGCTTTTGTAGAAAATAGTCCTTTTAAAGAAACTAAAAACTTATCACGCAAAGAACGTAAAGAGCTTTCTTTACCTCCTAATTCCTATAATGAGCGTATGTGGGAATTAACTATGAATCCACGATTAGGATTTCCTACGCCTTATGAGGTAGCATTAATTGATACAAATACCTTAAAAAGCGCACCTGGCTCCACTACTAGACCTTGGGAAGAAAGAGGTCCATCAAATGTAGGTGGTAGAACAAGAGTCGTCTTTTACGACCCTAATGATGTAGGCGCAAATAATGGTGATGGAATAGATTACAATAGAATATTTGCTGGTGGAGTAAGCGGTGGATTATGGGTAAATAATGATATCACCGATGTAAATTCTTCATGGAATATCATTCCAGGATTAGCTTCTAACCTTAATGTAAGTGCTTATGCTATAGACCCTAATGACTCGATGACTATTTATATAGGAACAGGTGAGCAATATGCCGCAGGAGCTGCCGTAGGAAATGGGTTGTACAAAACAACAGATGGTGGTTCTACCTGGACAGCAGTACCTATTACACCTGCTGGACCTGGAACCTTAAATACAACTTCTGATTTATTTACTGCCGGAATCTTTTTCATAAACGATATCATTGTACGCAACAGTAATGGGAATAGTGAAGTTTATGTAGGTATAGGCTCCACAAATTATGCGACTCCTAATTTTAATATTTCTAATCCTAATAATATTCTCGGAGCACAAAATGCTGGTCTGTATCGCAGTATAGATAGCGGCGCCAGCTGGAATAGAATTGAAAATACTTCAATGCAATACAACTTTGGCGGTCAGACTTTTTATATCGCCCCAAATGATTTTGAAATAAGTGCAGATAATATTTTATACATGGGATCAATCGCGGTTCCTGGAACTGGTTTTGGAGGCGGACGCCTGTATCGATCTACAGATGGTTTGAACTGGACACTACAAAGCACGATCTCAGGAGCAGATCGTATAGAGTTAGCATGTTCTGCAACAAATCCTAATTTATTTTATATCGCAGCACAAGTCCTTAATCAAGGAGATTTATTTGTAAGTAATGATGCGTTGCTTTCCACAACTGCCATTAATGAACCAGATGATGCTGACACCTCTATTCCTGCAAATGATTTTACTCGTGGTCAAGCTTTTTACGATTTAGTGATAGAAGTAGATCCTACAAATGATCAAATAATCTATGCTGGTGGAATAGACACTTTTAGATCAACAAATGCTGGTAACTCTTGGAGTCAAATTTCTAAATGGACTGATGTTAATGGACTTCAAAACATTAATGCACCTTTTATTCATGCAGATATTCATGCTCTAACTTTTCACCCTACTAATACTAATCAGGCAGTGATAGGTAGTGATGGTGGTGTTTCTTGGGCAAATTCATTAAGTAACGCAAACATCTCATCAAACGCGATAAGCACAAGAATTAATGGCTATAATGTTACTCAGTTTTATTACGGCAGTATTGCTTCTAACTTTGGTAGAGGTGATAACCTCAGCGGTGGAACTCAAGATAACGGAACACAAGCTCTTAATAACGCAGCAGTAGGAGAAAATGCATTTACAGCTGTTCTAGGTGGTGATGGCGGCCATACAGAAATAGATGCGATAGACGGCTATGCTGTAATCACTTCTCAATATAATAACCATAGAATTGTAGGTTATCCACAATACGATTTTAGATATTGTGCGTCTACAGTAAATTGTAGCGATAGACCACCTAATGCAGATGGTGATTTTATAAATGTAGCTGAGCTAGATCGCAACTTGAATTTTTTATACTCTAACACTAGAAATTTTAACGGAACTAATGCCATCGAAGCTTGCGAATTATTTGCATCTGCTGCTATATGCAATAACCTTTCTAGCAATTTAATTTCTGGGAATAGACCTACCTCGTATAAGGTGTCTCCATTTACACTAACTAGTACTACTTTGCTAGTAGGTACAGAATTTTCTACCGTTTTAGTAGTGACCAATGCAAATACAAGTAGCCCTACCTTCACTAACATAAGCGGCTCTAATTTCTTAGGAAGTGTTTCTGACGTAGAGTTTGGTTTATCTGAACAAGAAATCTATGTGACCATGCACAACTATGGAGTAGAAAATATCTGGTATACCAATGATGGTGGTAACACTTGGAGCGCAAAAGAAAGGAACCTTCCTGACATTCCTATTAAAGCCATATTACCTAATCCATTATTACCGGGCGAAGTAATTATAGGTACAGAATTAGGAGTTTTTGCTACAAGTGATTTTAATAGTGCAAATCCGACATGGCAACCTCTTAGAAACGGCATGACTAACGTGAGAGTGGTAGACCTTGACTTAAGAACGGTAGACAATACTATTCTTGCTACTACTCATGGCCGCGGGATGTTTACTGGTACTTTTGACACTTTAAGTATCTCTCAATTTGAGTCAGAAAATCTAAATATTCAGATCTATCCTACAATTTCTAATGGAAACATTACTATTTCTTCTGCACTTGAACTTCCAGAAACAGAGATTAAGGTTTTTAATTTAAGCGGTCAACAAGTATTCAATACCATAGAAGACTTAGGTGTATCAGAATCAAGATTAGAACTCGATTTAAAAAGTGGATTTTACTTAATTCAATTGTCTGTAAATGGTCAGAGTAAAACTGAAAAAATAATTATAAAGTAACTACTTTAATCTTTTAATTAGTTCCAGCGTACTAGAGCAATCTATACCAGCGATTTTATGCAAATCTGCAGTAGGACCATGTTCCATAAACTCATCAGGAATACCTAGTTTATGTATTTTTCCTTGGTACGCTTTCGCGAAAGCGAGATCACAAACAGCACTTCCTAATCCTCCTACCACAGTTCCATCCTCGATGGTAATGATATACTTATGCGTGTCAAATAAGTCTTCCAAAGCCTTATCATCGATAGGTTTTAAAAAACGCATATCTATATGAGTGCAGTTAAGATTCTCTTGATCCAGCAATTCCTTAATCATTGTCCCTATCGGGCCTATGCTCACGATTGCTATATTTTTACCCTTTTTTAACCATCTAGAAGAACCTATTTCTACCTGTTTAAAAGGCTGTTTCCATTGCACGATTTTACCACGACCTCGCGGATACCTAATCGCCATAGGCAATTCTAATCCTTGTGAAGCGGTAAACATCATATTCCTCATTTCTATAGCATCCATTGGTGCAGCAATGATCATATCTGGAATACAATTCAAATAAGCCAAATCAAAAACCCCATGATGTGTAGCGCCATCTTTACCTACTAGACCAGCACGATCAAGACAAAATATTACAGGCAATTGTTGCAATGCCACATCATGAATAATTTGATCATAAGCCCGTTGTAAAAAAGTAGAATACACATTACAAAAAGGCACTAATCCTTGAGTTGCCATTCCTGCGGCAAGCGTTACCGCATGTTGCTCTGCAATCCCTACGTCAAAAGCACGATAAGGGAACGCCTCCATCATTATTTTCATAGAACTACCGGTAGGCATCGCTGGAGTAATCCCTACGATTTTTTCGTTTTCTTGAGCTAGTTCTACAATAGTATGCCCGAAAATGTCTTGAAATTTAGGTGGTAACTTGCTACTATCACTCGCTGGAATCTCACCTGTAATTTTATCAAATTTTCCTGGGGCGTGGTAACGCACTTGATCGATCTCGGCTTGTTTAAGGCCTTTTCCTTTTACTGTTCTTACGTGTAAAAGTCTTGGTCCTTTTAAATCTTTTTGTTTTTTAAGTTCGCTCAATAAAAGAGGTAAATCATGACCATCAATAGGGCCAGAATAATCAAAATTAAGCGATTCAAAAATATTGTCGTTGCCGGTTTCCTTACCAGATTTGGTTTTAGTGAGGTAATATTTTAAAGCGCCTACACTTGGGTCTATTCCTATCGCATTATCGTTGAGAATTACTAATAAATCTGCACCGCTTACACCAGCGTGATTCAATGCTTCAAACGCCATACCGCTGGCAATACTTGCATCACCTACTACGGCAATATGTTTTCTGTCCTCCTTTTTTAAAGCACTTGCCATCGCCATTCCTAGTGCAGCACTTATAGAAGTAGAACTATGACCAGTTCCAAAAGTATCGTACTCACTTTCTGATCGCTTAGGAAAACCAGAAATCCCACCTAAATCACGGTTGGTATGAAAAGCATCACGCCTACCGGTAAGTATCTTATGACCATAAGCTTGATGCCCAACATCCCAAACCAATTGATCATAAGGCGTATTAAATACATAATGTAACGCAATCGTTAGCTCTACCACACCAAGACTAGCACCTAAATGGCCTTCTTTTGCAGCCACTATTTCTATAATAAAAGCTCTTAATTCTTGAGCGATTTGTTCTAGCTCGCTTTCGCGAAAGCGTTTCAAATCATCAGGATTATGTATGGTTTCTAGCAAGGTCTCAGACATAAGTCAAAGGTAAGCCGAAAAACTAATTAGAAGATTTAAGGATTTGGTAATTTGTTGTTTACTCAACATATTATTAATCATTCTCAAGGATGATAGGTAATGCATATGTAACAGCCACTTTTTCACCTTTATTATTTTTACTAGGCTTAAATAAAGGAAGTAATTCCAGAACTCTTCGAGCTTTCTTTTCTAAAACTTCATACTCAGATTTTACTTTTACATCAGTAACCTTTCCTGTTACATCAATTTTAAATTGAGTTGAAATTCTATGCCTACCTAAAATCGTTGTATCCAATATCTTTTCATTGAAATGAGTTTTAATATGCTGCTGCATAAGGTCACTGAAGTACTTTCTGCGTTCTGCATTATTCATACCACTAGGAGTATTAGGAAACTCAGGAGGATTTGTAACGATAGCAAATGGAACACTTTTGTTATACTCATCTTCAATAACAATTATTCCTACTGGAGGCGGCATTGGTGGTGGCTCAACCATTCCTACAGTTACTGTTATTGGAGGTGGCGCAGCTACAAAACCTCCAGCTATAGGAATAACCTCATCACTTGAATCAGGTTGTAAATGTTTATCGCATTCGACTTTCGTGGAGTCTGTGATTGCTTTAGGTGGTGGAACCACTCCTAACATTAAAGAGTCGGCATCTTCTAGTTCAATCACTTCTACGGCGTCAATTTTTTGTTTATTGCCACTATCATTCACACAACTAAATAAAGTTGTACCCATAACAATTAATAGCGCCATTGCAAAGAAACGATGTGCTAGTCGTGGATCTAACATCATTTTTGCAGGTATTTGTACCACAACACGATCAAGTTGGGATTTGTAAATACGCCCACAAACTCCGTTGTGTATATTTTCTTTAAGATAATTGCTGATCTCAAAAGAGCTCATTTTTGTGAAATCAATGACAGTCTTCTCGCAAGAAGAACAAAATCGGCCTTTTGCAGAAGGCGTCATTTGACTCCAGTCCTCGTGACAAGGCTCTGGAATTTTGAAGGAATAGAATTCTTTCATGGTTAGTGTTTTAAATTAGAAACTAACCTTATCAAAAGTCTTGCCTCTAATTTTTAGTTTTACTATTGATTGTAATTTAAAAACCGTTGGAACTAACATGCAAAGTGTTTGCTTAGCATGCTTGCTTAAAATTGCTAAAACTGGATATTGATATGAAGTCTTACACCTAGAACTGATTTAGACAATGCCAACACAATAAGTTGGCATGTCAAATCTTACAGGCTATTTTGTGGATAGTTAGTTGAACATGATTTAATTCTAAACACATCTTCTTGTGATAATAGCTTAATCTGTTATTTTTCCTTTTATTTTTAGCTTTATTTTTACCCAATGATAGAACCATTTGACCACGAGTATTTCATGAGAAAAGCACTGCAAGAAGCGCAGGCAGCTTTTGATCGTGATGAGATTCCTGTAGGTGCAGTTATCGTAGCCCAAAATAGAATTATTGCAAAAGGACATAATCTCACAGAAACTTTAACTGATGTCACTGCACATGCTGAGATGCAAGCTATCACTGCGGCATCCAGTTTTATAGGCGGGAAATATTTAAAAGATTGTACTCTTTACGTGACTTTAGAACCTTGCCAGATGTGCGCAGGCGCTCTATACTGGTCTCAAATAGGAACTATAGTTTTTGCTGCAAATGACGCTCAACGCGGCTATCAAACTATGGGAACACAATTACATCCCAAGACTAATGTTATTTCGGGAATACTTGAAGAGCCTTGTGCTCAATTGATAAAAGAATTTTTTATTAGGAAAAGAGGTTTGAACTATTCCTAATTATTAAACTTACCAAAAGGCAGAATTCCTATGTCCTTTGATAAACCTTTAATCTAAGAATCAAATCGTGCTTTTACACGAGAGGCGATATCTTGCATTTCTTCTTTACTTAAACTTACTTTGTTGATAAAGCGCATATCTTCCATATCTCTCAACGGAATCAAATGTACGTGAACGTGAGGTACCTCAAGTCCTATTACTGACATTCCTATTCGCAAACAAGAAACCTCTTCTCTTAAAGCAAGTGCTACTTTACGTGAGAAATCCATCAAATTAGAATAAGTCTCACTATCTAGATCAAAAATCTTGTTCACTTCCTTCTTAGGAACACAAAGCGTGTGGCCAGGAGCATTAGGATTGATATCTAGAAAGGCAATAAAATCTTCGTCTTCAGCAACTTTATAAGATGGAATCTCGCCAGATATAATTTTAGTAAAAACGCTCATAAGTTATGATCTTGTAATTTCTAGAATCTCAAGCTTTATAGTTCCTACTGGGACAACAGCCTCTGCCACCTCACCTACTTCTTTACCTAAAAGCGCTTTTCCTATAGGTGACTCTACAGAAATGTGTCCTTTAGAAAGATCTGCTTCACTTTGAGCAACAAGCTTGTAATTCATAGTCATCTTGTTGTTAAGATTTTTGATCTTTACCGTACTATGAATTAATACTTTAGATAAATCAAGTGTATTTTCATCAATGATACGCGCATTAGAAACAATTGCTTCTAGCTTTGAAATGCGCATTTCTAGCATTCCTTGCGCTTCCTTGGCAGCGTCGTACTCTGCATTTTCACTTAAATCACCTTTGTCGCGAGCCTCTGCAATCGCCTGAGAAGCCGCCGGACGCTCTACATCTTTAAGTTGTTTAAGCTCTTCTTTTAATTTCTTTAATCCTTCTTCAGTATAATATGATACGTTACTCATAGGTTTCTTTTTTTTGATTGTTTTACTCTCGCTTTCGCGAAAGCGAGACAGAAATAGCACTATAAAAGTACCAGCTTCTCTACTTACATCACGCTGGCTACTACAAAAAACAAAATCCCATCATTGCTGCGGGATTATCAAACAAATATAATAAATATCGCTTAGTTCGTTATACTTTTACAATCAATTGATTATTATGAAAATTAGAAAAGCTTATCTACTGTCATTAATATTCGTGATTTTTGCATGTTCTAGTGATGACGGTCGTAACAATAACCCATTTCTAGTGGATATAGGTTTTCAAATAGACCTTAACACAAATCTACCACAATATGGAAATCTGAATTTCCCAGGAAACTCTCTTGTGGTTCCTAATCAAGGCTTAAGAGGTTTTGTGATCTATAATTTAGACAATTCACAATATTTTGCCTATGAATTGAGCGACCCTAACCACTCGCCTAATTCGTGTTCTAGAATGACCATAAGCGGTATAGAGGCTACATGTCCCTGCACTGATGATAATAATAAATATAATATCATCACAGGCCAGCCTATTTCAGGTAATGGGCAGTACGGCTTAAAAGCCTATCGAGCAGAACGTGTAGGCGCTATTGTTAGAGTTTCTAACTAAAAAGTCGCAGTTTGCAGTCGCAGTTTGCAGTCGCAGTTTGCAGTCGCAGTTTGCAGTCGCAGTTTGCAGTC
>NZ_MAAX01000168.1 GCF_002162835.1 Nonlabens dokdonensis | reverse complement strand
CAGTACTTCAGGATTTCTAGACACCAGGTCAAATACTTCAGAATTATTATTTGAAACATCATCACAAAGTCTGTACTCTGCTACTGGATTTGCTACGGGAACTGTATCTAAATTTACTGTAAATGAAATCGTATCAAAACACGGTTCATTATTTAAATTATCAATACGAGCATAGAATGTTGTAGTTCCAGTTAAATTAAAAGGCGATGTCTCATCATTAGTACCTGTATCGGCATCTGCCTGAGATAAATGATAAGTAATTACATAATCAGGATTGCTTTGTCCATTTAATACTTCTGTATCAAAATCTGTTAGAATAATATCTTCAGAATTATCATTGAGATCATCACAAACAGCAATATCCATTACTGTATTTGCGATAGGCGTGTCCCATACAAATAAGTCAACTTCGGTCGTAGAAGTACATCCACTTGGGCTATTATCTTCAAGTCTTATATAAATTCTTTCTGTATCAACAACTCCGTTAGTATATGTAGTTGGATTCATTATAGGGCTTGCTCCTGTACTAGCGTCTGCAGCGCTGGTGTGATAAGAAATCGTAAATGCAGATCCAGGTAATCCACCCAATACTTCTGGCTCTGTTGATGTTAAATCAAATAAAGAAAAACCATCGTTATCATCATCACAATTAACTAGATCAGTAGGTCTTGTAGCACCTGCGCCACTTGCAACAACAACATCAAAGGAAATACTATCATAGCAAAGTCTAGAGATGGCATTTTCATCGTTTGTTATTCTAACATAAATAGGTGTCGTACCTATAGGAAAATCATAAGGTAATGTTATGGCATTTACACCATTATCTGCTGCGTTTTGGGAAAGATGATACGTTACAACAAAGTTAGGATCTGTTTGCATATCTAAAACTTGAGGAGTTTCAACCAGATCTAAATCTCTCTGTTCGATTCCATCGCCATCACTGTCACATAAAAATACATCAGCTACAGTATTAGCTATAGGGTTAGCATAAATAGTAATATCTGATGTTGCTATAAATCTGAATCCTCCATTACGAGCCGTTAATGTCACTGTATAAACACCAGGTCCAGGAAATGTATGGATCGGATTCACCGTAGTATCTAAAGGACTTCCATCTCCGAAATTCCATGAAACAGTGGTAGTAGGACAAAAATCAGATGTGGAAGCCTCAAACTGAATAGGAGTTTGATCACAAAAGTTTACTTGATTTCTAGAAGTTCCGCTTCCACCACCAGTCATAGCTTCATAAGAGCTAAAAGAGGGCTCAAAGAAGGAGGTGATAAATGGAGGCAATCCTTCTCTTGAATTATTATTAAGAGCTAGACCGTCATCAGTATATCCTGCCGCGGCACCTACTGAATCGGGAGATCTTACCACTCCTAACCAAGGTTGACATGCTCTAGCATGATAAATTTTTCCATCTATTCCCAGTTGTAATGCACCTCTTTCACTATTCTGCGCACCATTTGCTACAAATACAAAAGGATTTGAATTCCATCCACCACCAGAATTGATGTTATATTGGAGAATCTCCCTATTAACAGAACTACTGCAGCCATTACCACCAGAAGCAGAGTTTGCATTTAAATAAATTAGTTCAGAATTTGGAGAAAATTCAGCTCCATAAAAATTTGCTATAGAGTTATTAGGTGTGGTTAAAGCTACTGGGTTACTTACAACACCAGTTGCATTGTTAAAATCTGCAAGATAAGCGGTTCCGGCAGGCAATACAGATGTATTAGCTACTTTACTACCATCTGGAGATAACCTGATATAACCTCTTGCATCAGTTAAGCTTGAAGTAGCAGGTAACGTAGAGTCTACACCTCTAGAACTTAAGATAATTCCACCAGCTGCAGGGTATGCACTATATACACCTCCGTTTTCAAATGTCAATATCCAGTAAAATGTACCATCATCACTTAAAGTTGCTGTAACTTTTTCTTGAGTATTTTGTTGTATTAAAATATCTCTACGGCCAGCAACTACATCACCTAAACCACCACGTAAAGACATATCTACAATACTATAATTTAATCCGGCAAATGCACTAATTGTAATTACAAAATAGCGATCATTTGCTCCCAAATCAGGAATTATAATAGCAGACTGTGCACTAGATGAGTTTCCAGATAACCCAGTACCATTAGGCATCGGGCTACCGTTTCTATCCCAAACGGTTGTTCCATCAGAATACATCTGTAATACACCACATTCGTCTGATATTGCGCTGCAACCTTCGGCTGTGGCTAGGCTACCTGCTGGGGCTGCAACAGGGGCACCACTATTAAAGTCTACACTCGCATTATCACCAAAGAACCACCAGGCTGCCTCGAGTTGAGCAAAGGTGAGAATGGGTATAAATAATAAAGTTAGGAGGAGTAATTTTTTCATTGCGTTAAATAGTTTTGAGGACGGTAATTTAAACTTTTTTTGTGACTTCTATAAACGAGAAGAAAGTTCGTTGAACTGACTTACGTTTTTTATACTTTAAAGTACAGCAGAAGTTTTTGATAAATTTAACCTTGTATTATAAAGATGGCTGGTCTTTTATGAATGTCTGGAATTTGCTTTTTCCACGATTCAACACTTAAAGTTTTTATAAATTCAGTAGGTAAACTAATGTCGCAAGCAATGCATAATTTAGTTTTACCATTTAATGATAAAAGCATTTCTTCTATCATTTTATTATTGCGGTATGGGGTTTCTATAAATGCCTGTGACTGATCTTGTTTCATAGAAATAGATTCTAAGTCTTTTATTTTTTTTCTCCTTTCTTGCTTATCTATGGGCAAGTAGCCATTAAAAGCAAAATTCTGACCATTAAGACCACTAGACATCATTGCCATGAGTATGGAGCTAGGTCCTACTAAGGGTTGAACTCTTATGCCTTTTTCATGTGCTATGGCTATAACATCTGCTCCAGGATCTGCAATTCCAGGAACTCCCGCTTCACTCATTAATCCCATATTTTTTCCTTCAAGACATGCTTGCAAGAAGGAGGGAAGTTCTGTTTCTTCAGTAAACTTGTTGATTACTGAAAAATTCAAAGTAGGTTGTGACTTTGATGGATGTATCGATTTGATGAACCTTCGTGCTGTTTTTTCATTCTCCACGATGTAATCGTCTACCATTTCAACAACTTTCTTAACTGATAATGGCAATACTTCTAAAGGGCTTATCTCGCCTAGGGTTACCGGTATGAGAAATAATCTTCCTTTTTCTTTCATAATATTTTAATTATTCCGCTTTCGCGAAAGCGGGACTTCTATAAATCTATTACTTGATGTACTCTTTTATGTATTAAATAACTACTTATTATATGTGTAATTTGTGCTGTGGAGTCTAGCGGTGTTAAAAGACTTTTGAGCATTTTTACATCTGTCATTTGTATTCTTAAATTAACATATGCATAACCTAGAACTTTTCCATTCTCTATTAAAATTACACTACGCTCACTTGCTTCTCTACCACGATCAACAATAACTTTACTATTGTTTTTAATCATATACAGGTTTTGTACTTTTTCAATTAAAATCTCAGTAGCTTTTGTAGAATCATTGATATCGAGTTCTTCTAATTGTTTCTCTAAAAATGTGAGCCCTGATTTATGGCTAGAGAATGTGATTAAGTAATCTGGATCGCTCTTGACTGGTTTAACATGTAATGAAGTTGAAGTCTTCCCATTTTTATGTTGCAAAGCATACAGGCCATGTGAGAAATTAGATTTTTTGGGTTTGCCATTTAACGGCGGCTTATGTTTACGTACTTCAATGTATTCTTTTAAAATAGATATAAGTTGACTTCCTGTTTTTTCAAACGTAACATGTGTTACTGTTCTTTGGATAGTTTTAGATTTATTGTTAGAACCAGTAAATAGCTGAGTAACTCTTCTTTTTATATTTTTACTTTTGCATATGTAAATAATCTCATTATCCTTGTTATAAATGTAAAATACCCCTGTAGAATTAGGTAGATCATCTAATAGCTCTTTTAAATTAGGCTGTATTTTTAATGGTTTATGATGTTTTAAACTTTTAGAAATAATATTCTTATTAATATTTTTTTGAAGCAATAATTGAAATAATTTTACGGTCGCTAATGCATCGCCCGTTGCTCGATGTCTATCAGTTATAGGTATTCCTAGTGCTTTTGTTAACTTACCTAAGTTAAAGCTTTCTTGTTCTGGCAGTAAGGACTGGGCTAGTTCTACCGTACATAAAGTAGGTTTTATATAGGTATATCCTAATCTTTCAAATTCTAGTCTAAGCATACGGTGGTCAAACTCTGCATTATGAGCCACTAGAGTAGTTCCTTCTGTTATTTCAATAATTCTTTTTGCCACCTCAAAGAATTTAGGTGCTCGTTTTAACATGGCGTTATTAATACCAGTTAGTTTTACTACAAAGGGCTGAATTTCTTTTTCAGGGTTTACTAAACTTGCAAATCTGTCTACTATTTCATGACCATCAAATTTATAGATAGCTATTTCAGTTATTCCTTCTTCGTTATATTTTCCACCTGTGGTTTCTACATCTACAATTGCGTACAATACTATATTTTTTAATGAGAATAGTTCTCACATAATTTATGCGAAAGCTAATAAAAAAAGCCATGTTTTACACACGGCTTTTTTTAACTTATAAAGAGACTTATTAAATTTTTGCTCCATAAATTTTATCGTATAGATCTTTATACCTTGCTTTAATATTTCTACGTTTTAATTTGAGTGTAGGAGTAAGATGTTCATCTTCAATAGTCCAAAGCTCTGGAGTAAGCTCAAACAATTTAACTCGTTCCCATTTACCAAATTTTTCATTGTGCTCTTCTACTTCTCGTTGATATCTTTCTAGAACTCTTTCATTGCTACATAAATCTTTCCAGTTTTTATAGGATACGCCTTTACGCTCTGCCCATTCTTCTAAAAACTCAAAATTAGGTTGTATAAATGCTGCTGGCATTTTCTCACCTTCTCCTATCACCATAATTTGTTCTATAAAACGACTTTGCTTCATAGTGTTTTCAATAAGTTGAGGAGCAACATACTTACCGCCTGAAGTTTTAAACATTTCTTTCTTACGATCAGTAATTCTTAAGAAACCATCTTTGTCTATTTCACCTATATCACCGGTATGAAAGTATCCATTTGCATCAATAGCTTCATTAGTTTTTTCTTCATCTTTATAATAACCTATCATACGTTGTGGTCCGTTGATAATTATCTCACCATCTTCTGCAATTTGAACGTCAGTATTTGCTATTAATTTTCCTACGGTGCCTATTCTAAAACCACCATCCCGCATGTCGTTTACAGAAATTACTGGACTAGTTTCAGTTAGACCATAACCTTCCATAACAGGCACTCCTGCAGCATTAAATACTCTGGCGAGTCTAGGTTGTAAGGCGGCACTACCGCTGGCTATTGCGAGAAGATTTCCTCCCAGCGCTTCTTGCCATTTAGAAAATATTAGTTTTCTAGCAAGGCCTAATTTTTTTTCATACCACCATCCGTTTGCGCCATAAGGTTCCCATTCTAAGCCTAGTTCTACGGCCCAAAAGAATAATTTTTTCTTTATACCAGTCAAATCTGCTCCTTTTGCAATAATCTTGTCATAGACTTTTTCAAGTAATCTAGGTACTGCACTCATTACTTCAGGAGACACCTCTTTGAGATTATCAGATATGGTTTCTAGTGATTCTGCAAAATAAATACCTGTTCCTGTATACACATACAAATATTGTAGCATACGCTCATATATATGACATACAGGTAAAAAACTTAAAGCTTTTGACCGTCCTTTTAGAATAGGTAGTCTTAATTCACAAGTCATCGCATTACTTGCTATATTTTTATGGGATAACATTACACCTTTAGGTCTTCCTGTTGTACCAGAAGTATAGATAAGTGTAGCAAGATCTTCAATATCAATTGAAGCCATTATAGCCTCAAGATCGGCTTGGTTGCTTAGATCTTCACCTAATTCTTTTACATCATTCCAGCTCCTGCATCCTGAAATATCATCAAAGGAGTAAACCTCTTTTAAGGAGGCTACTTGACTTTTGATATTCATCACTTTATCATATACCTCTTGATCAGAAACAAAGACATACTTAGACTCACTGTGATTCAATACATATGCATAGTCTTCTTCTGAAATGGTGGGATATATAGGGACATCTTGCGCTCCAGTTTGCATGATTCCTATGTCCATAATATTCCACTCTGTTCTATTTGTAGTAGAAATGAGAGCTATCTTATCATTCTTTTGAACTCCTAATCTCAATAATCCTCTAGATATAGCATTTGCCTGCTCTACAAAGGATTTAGTAGAAGTTTTAACCCATTTACCATTAACTTTTGATACCAGAGCATCTTCACGAGGATAGGTTTCTAACTGATAATGAGGGAAGTCAAAAAGTCTTTTATACTGCATATTCAAATTTTTCGTAATTGCAAAGTAAGGAAACCATGTGGATTTTCAAATGACTTTTTTAGTGATAATGATAATTATAAGGTTCTCGCTTTCGCGAAAGCGTAATTTTTACCAGGAATTTTTAAGATTTATGAAAAGTAGGACATGCATATTATTTTGAGTAATAATACTTTAACTATTCTTTAACGTCTTTCAGGGAACCGATCATATGCATCTCTCGTAGGTATAATATGGTTCAAAGAAATTTTGTTTGAAACTTATTATTTGAAGGGAATTGCTTCTGAATCATTAATTATTTAATAACCAAAATAACTAACATTATGAAAAACATTACTCAATTGAGTTTAATTGTTGTGCTTTTCTTTATTTCTACATTGTCCATCGGGCAGGTAGTTACAAAGACAACTGATGACGGAACTCCAGGAACATTACGTGTAGAAATTGCAAATGCAGGTTCTAACGGGACGGAAACCTTTGATCCCTCTATACAAGGACAAACTATTAACATAACTAATGGTGAA
>NZ_MAAX01000006.1 GCF_002162835.1 Nonlabens dokdonensis | reverse complement strand
TATGGTAAGTATCTATAACGGTTTGAAAAATTTTATTGGCTTTATCTGAGAACATAATCTTGATTTAGAAATGCAAATATAGAGATTTATCGCGGCTCAATTACTTTAAGAATAATGAGACCATAAGAATTAAAAAGGGAACCCATAAAACTGATTCCACTAAAATTTTACGATTTGAATATTGTAATATACGTGTCAAGAAAATAGCAATTACTATTATAGATAATAGGCTTGAACCGTTTAAAATGTAGTCTATTGCCACACAAATGCCCGTAAAACCCAGCACAGAGAACCGCGACCTTGCACTCAAAGAGATGTTAGGAATACCCATAAGCAGGCAAATAGAAAATACTAAACATAGCATTGCAAATACTAGAAACACTACGAGTGAGCTGGAAAAATCAATGTTATCATAATTGATGTAATAATTGAAACCATCTAGAAAATTACTCCATAAATTTAAGTAACTAAACTGGTCTATGGTGAAGGTGAGTATCGATACAGTAGCAATTGCTATACATGGAATCGCCCAGTAATTAAGCTTTTTAAAAGCGTGAATGATAATGCTTATAAATAATATCGAAAAGAAAATTATACTCCAAGAATAAAAAATACAAGCTATACAAATCCACAGACTGGCATCAAATATTTTTTTAGTCATTTGCTTACCGGTATGCATACTCAAAACTCTACGTAAGGAAAGCAATAGAAATAGATAGGCGATGTAAAAGTTCATCTCTCTAGTAAATAATAGACCAGTTATGAATAAACAACTATACATCCATAATCCATAGGAATTGCTAGATATAAACTCATTTTTTATAGTAATGAAATGAAATAAGGCTACAGATAGAACCGCAGTAAATGGTATCCATAAATAGGACCATCCCATCAACGGATCGCTTAAAACTAAATAAGTAGAAGCTGCAAACACCATCAAAAATGTGATGATAAAATGAATAGGTTTACTCGTTTTAAAAAAACTAGAAAGCATAGGTATTTTTAACTATTTTTGCAGCAGTAACAAGCAATTTACAGAAATGGAAAGTTTATTAGACGCAATAGTAGGTTTATTTGAAATTATATTAGCTCCTTTTGATGCCTTAAGAGAGTTAGAGGACACAAGCTGGTTTGCAGCAAATGCAATATCATGGTTATGTATTCTTATTCTTGTAGTAGCTTTTGTTTACTGGATGAAACAGTTAAAAGAATACGACAAGGATGAAGATAAAACTCAAACTGGTCATTCCTTTTTAGGATAAATAAACTTTATAGGTCAAAACCTATATCCTTACGATAATACATCCTATTAAAATGTAGAGCATCTACATTTTGATAGGATTTTTTTAGTGCTTGATGGAAGTCACTTCCATAACTTGTTACAGCCATTACACGACCACCATTTGTAACTACTTTACCATCTTTAACAGTAGTTCCGGCATGAAAAACGATGCTATCGTCTATTTTTTCAAGTCCAGTTATTTCCATTCCTTTTTCATAAGCTTCTGGATAACCACCTGCAACGCACATTACTGTTGTGGCACTTCTAGAATCTATGGTGAGGTGCTCTTTGTGTAGTTCCGCTTTCGCGAAAGCGTTTAAATGACTAAGTAAATCACTAGAGATACGCGGCAAGACAACTTCAGTCTCTGGATCGCCCATTCTTACATTATACTCTATAACAAATGGTTCCTTATCTACGATCATTAAACCTATAAACACAAAACCTTTGTAGATGATTTCTTCTTTTTTAAAACCATCAATGGTAGGTTTTATGATGCGGTCTTCTATTTTTTGCATGAGGTCATCGTCAGCAAATGGAACTGGAGAAACGGCGCCCATTCCTCCGGTGTTTAATCCAGTATCGCCTTCACCTATGCGTTTGTAATCTTTTGCAGTAGGCATCACTTTATAAGAGTTGCCGTCTGTCATTACAAAAACACTCATCTCAATACCGTCAAGAAATTCTTCTATTACAACTTTATTAGAAGCTGCACCAAATTTTCCTCCTACAAGCATTTCTTCTAGAGATTCTTTTGCCTCTTTTGCCTCTGGAATTATTAAAACTCCTTTTCCACCAGCAAGTCCATCTGCTTTGAGTACAAATGGTGGTTTTAAAGTATCTATGAAGGCCATTCCTTCTTTTAGAGTTTCTTTTGTAAAACTTTGGTAAGCTGCGGTAGGCACGTTATTACGTTGCATAAATTCCTTTGCAAACTCTTTAGAACCTTCAAGAATTGCACCTTGCTTAGATGGTCCTATAACATTAACATGTTTCAGATCTTCGCTTTGAAAAAAGTCATAAATTCCATCTACAAGAGGTGCTTCTGGACCTACAACAACCATTTCTATTTCATTTTCTAATACAAATGATTTAATAGCAGGAAAGTCAGTTATTCCTAGGTTTACATTAGTTGCTATTTGATCTGTACCAGCATTTCCTGGAGCTACAAATAATTTAGAAAGTAACGTACTTTTATTAATGGAGTGTGCAAAAGCGTGCTCGCGGCCACCGCTTCCTAAAATGAGAACATTCATAGGTTGTGTTTATGGAATGCAAAAATAAGTTTTACCTTGCTCAAGATTGCTTTAAATATTAAAATGCCTTTAAAACTTTTTGACAACATATTAAAACTGCAAGGTTTTAAGATCGATTATGCCCGTAAAGAGTTTGCTAAATTATCAATGAAGGATTTAGAAAAACAAAAAAAGGCCGTCTTAAAACATCATTTTACTGATAATCATTTTTATAATTCTTTAGTAACAAACAAAAACGCAAGCTGGAACGAATTACCAGTTTTGTCAAAGAAAGATTTCCAACAACCTCTGTACAAACGATTAAGTAAAGGCTATACTTTAAAAAATGTATTCAAGGGTAAAACCAGTGGTTCAAGTGGTCATCCATTTACATTTGCAAAAGATAAATATGCTCACGCTATGGCCTGGGCAGCTTTTCACGAGGCTTATGAGCAGCACGGTATCAATTTAAACACTTCATTACAAGCGCGCTTTTATGGTATCCCACTGAGTGGAAAAGGAAAGTATATGGAGCTTGCAAAGGATTTTGTCAGTTACCGCAAGCGCTTCCCGATTTTTAACATGAATGATGAAGTTCTAGAGCGTTTTTTAAACCGGTTTAAAAAAAACAAGTTTGATTATATCAATGGTTATACTAGTAGTATCGTTTTACTAGCTAATTATTGTAAACGTAAGAACTTGATTTTAAAGAGTATTTGTCCGTCACTAAAAATTTGCATTGTAACTAGCGAGATGCTTTTTCCAGACGATAGATCGCTTCTTGAACAATGGTTAGGAATACCTGTTGTTAATGAATATGGAGCTAGTGAGGTAGGACTGATTGCCATGCAAAATAGTAAAGGTGATTTTGAGGTGAATCAGCACAACCTTTTTGTTGAGGTGGTAGATGGCAATAATCAACCGCTTCAAGATGGAGAGATAGGGCGCCTTCTAGTGACCGATTTATTTAATAAAGCACATCCTATGATACGTTATGAAATAGGCGATTTAGGAAGTCTAGAAACCTTAGAAAATGGCACAAGAATATTAAAGGAGCTTCAAGGTCGCACAAGTGATATAGCTCGATTACCTAGTGGTAAAGTGGTGCCAGGATTGACTTTTTATTATGTTACTAAAACGGTGATTAAAGAAGATCTCGATATTTTAGAATTTATTGTCATCCAGAAAAAACCTTCTCTTTTTGAAATTCAGTATGTGAGCCGTGCTGAGATTAATGAACATCTTAAAAGCAGTATCCATAAAGCAATGGATGAGTATTTAGAATCTGGACTTAAAGTTAAATTTACAAGATTATCAGTTCTCGATAGAAGTAAACGCGGTAAGCTAAAACAGTTTATGAGTGAAGTAAAATAAGCTTTTTGTAGAGCAAGCTTTCAGTTATAGTTTTATTTTCATTTTATTTTTTATAAAAAACTGCTCATAAAAAAAACGTACCATCAAAATAGTACTTTTTATTGCAGAATATCCTAAATGTGATCGATAAACAGCATAATTATATTTGATCAAATCAAATTTATTTGCAGAAAGACCATCACTAACTCGATAAGAGGCAATAGGTTCTTCAATACCTATTGCATAGCCCGTTTTTTTTAAAACATCCAGCCACATTGCCCAGTCTTGCCTTTTACGTAAACTAGGAATAGCTATCTTACCTATCGCAGCAGCGTTATAAATTCCAGTAAGATTGCCTATGTAATTACTTTGGTGAAGTTTTTTATAAGTAAGTTTCTTAAAAACTTGATGGACAAGCTCTGGTTGATCTGGTGTTGCCTTAAAAATCTCGTAAGCACCGTAGCAAGCGAGTGCTTTTTGAGCTTTCATAGCTTCAATTTGAATTATAAGTTTGTTGGGTTTCCATAAATCGTCTGCATCTAGAAAAGAAATATAGGTGCCAGATGCAGCTTCTAATCCTTTGTTACGAGTAATTCCTGCTCCAGAATTCGAGGAGTTTTTTAAAGTGATAAAACTTATGTCAAGAGAAGCGTTTTTTGATGCGTACGCTTTCGCGAAAGCGTAACTTTCATCATCACTGCAATCGTCAATAATTATAATTTCTAGAGGTCTATAAGTTTGAGATAAAATGCTATCAAGCGACTCCTTAACCGTTGCAACGCTGTTGTAAGTAGGCATTATGATAGAAACAAGCTCCATTAGTATGCTTTTTCTTCACCTTGAAATACGTTGGCAATCGTTTTAAAAATGATGGCAATGTCTTGAGCTATATTCCAGTTTTCTATGTAATAAATATCGTTGCGCACACGTCCTTTGATGTCCTCTTCAGTTTCTACCTCACCTCGATAACCACTTACTTGAGCAAGTCCTGTAATACCAGGTTTTACAAAATGGCGCACCATAAATTTATCAATACGCTCTGCATACATGTGCGTGTGGCTTACCATATGTGGTCGTGGACCTACCACGCTCATATCTCCTAGCAATACATTAAAGAATTGTGGTAACTCATCGATACTGGTTTTGCGTAAAAACTTACCGATTTTAGTTATTCTGTGATCGCCACGAGTTACCTGATGTAAATGTGCGGTTTTATTAGGCACCATAGAACGGAATTTAAAACAGGTAAATTCTTTATAATCCAGTCCATTGCGAGCTTGTTTAAAGAAGACTGGCCCTTTAGATTCTAGTTTTATAATAATCGCTACTAGCGGTGTAAGCCATGACATAACACCTATAATCACAAATAAGGAGAATACGATATCAAAAGCTCTTTTGGTAATTTTATTTGCAAGATCATCAAGAGGTATTTCTCTCAATGATAATACAGGAGTAAGGCCATAATAATCACAATGCAATTGTTGCGATAGTACCGCTTCAGTGTCAGGAATAAATTTGAGCGTTCTCAAATTGTTATCTGCAAAGTCTGTTAATTCTAGAAGTTGATCATTATCTAGTTCTTTTACAGAACAGAAAATTTCATCAATATTATTTTCAATGACCCATTGCTGAAAATGAGTTAAGGTAAAACTGGTTGCATGAACATCTATCACGTTTTTTGACCTGTAGCCATAATCTGTATGAGTCTTAAAGAATTGGTGCAGCTGGTGTGTATCTTCATTATCACCTAAAATTGCAACGTTTCTAAAATTCCCTCCTAGAGTACTGCGGTAATTTTTTAAAAAGATAAATAATCCTATTTTAACTATAGAAATACCACCTACTGTTGCTGCTATATAGTTGAATATATAGGTAGATTCTCTGTTTAACTCATAGTAGTAACCAAAAAAAGCAAACACTACAAAAGCAAAAAATACAGATTGCTTTGCAAGGCGCATTAATAGAGTTGTGAACTTTGTGTTTCTACGTATTTTATAGAAGTCTAATTGCATGGATACAATTACCCAACATATGCCTATAAAAATGCTATAAGTAAGTAAATCAAAGCTCTCTTTGAAAAAAAAAGAAGCAGCAAGAACTATCAACCCTAAATCTACAATGTAAGAAATAGGTGTAATAAAACCAGAAAAACGGCCATTGCGATAGGCAATACTATCTGCGGATATGTTTGGTAAAGTCTTTGTGGTCACGCTTGTTTAATTCTTCTTCAGATAATGATTTGAAGTATTCATAAGTTAGTTTCATTCCTTCCTCACGGCCTACTTTAGGTTCCCAATCTAGTATTTTCTTTGCTAGGCTTATGTCTGGACGTCTTTTCAATGGATCATCCTGTGGTAATTCTTTATAAACTACTTTTTGATCTGTTCCTGTAAGCGCAATGATTTCTTCGGCAAAATCTCCTATCGTGATTTCATTAGGGTTACCTATGTTTACAGGATCTGAGTAATCACTTAATAACAACCTATAAATTCCTTCTACTTGATCGTCCACATAACAGAAAGATCTGGTTTGTTTCCCATCACCGAAGACAGTGATATCTTCACCTCTTAACGCTTGTCCCATAAAGGCAGGAATTACACGACCATCGTTGAGTCGCATTCTCGGGCCATAGGTATTAAAAATACGCACGATACGTGTTTCTAGCCCATGAAACCTGTGATATGCCATAGTCATGGATTCTTGAAAACGCTTTGCTTCATCATATACACCTCTAGGTCCTATGGTATTTACATTTCCATAATAAGACTCATCTTGTGGATGAACTAGTGGATCTCCATAAATTTCACTAGTAGAAGCTATAAGAAGACGGGCCTTTTTTGCCATCGCAAGACCTAGTAAATTATGCGTTCCTAGCGAGCCTACTTTTAAAGTCTGGATAGGAATTTTTAAATAATCTATAGGGCTAGCAGGACTGGCAAAATGCAGGATGTAGTCTAGTTCTCCCGCAACATGCACATAATTAGATACATCATGGTTATAGAATTCAAAATCTTCATGAGGGAAAAGATGCTCTATATTTTTAAGATCGCCGGTAATAAGGTTATCCATCGCAACAACGCGGTAACCTTCTTTAATAAAACGGTCACAAAGATGTGATCCTAAAAATCCAGCGGCACCTGTAA
>NZ_MAAX01000124.1 GCF_002162835.1 Nonlabens dokdonensis | reverse complement strand
GATAATAATGTGAAAACAGTGGCTATTTGAAGTGCTAGAAAGCTTGAACTAGTGCTATAAATAACTATGCTATTGATAAAAAGTAACATATAAGCAAGCATAGCTCTATAGATGTTTCTGTGATGCTCCACGATATGTAGCTCATCTTGAAACCCACAAATTTCGGCCACTAATTTGCCTATATAATGTTTAGATAATAAAAATACAGATAGCACAGTGAGTACAATCAAATATGAAATAAAACCTTGATACTTATCACCAGATTCTTGAAGCCATAAATAAATTAGTAAGGCTATTTGTATTGTATAAATGATAACACTCGTTACCACGAGCAGTGAAAGGTTTTTATCGCTATTTCTTGTAATTTTTATAAACCTATCCTTGTAAAAAGAACTGAGCAAATCACTAATGCGATAGGAAGATAACCACCTAGATATAGCAATCGCACTTATGCAAGTAAGAAAGATAAATGATATCCAGCTGTTATATTCTATTTGGCGTAATTCTAGTTCCATAATTTATGCTGTAAAAATAACATGATTTAACAAACGTTTACTCTGCTAGTTGATTAATTGTCTATTTTTGCCATCCGCTATGAAAAATACGCTTGTCATTATTCCTACGTACAATGAGCTGGAGAATATTCAGTTAATGATAGATGCGGTGCTTTCGCAAAATGAAAATTTGCATTTACTCATTGTAGATGATGGTTCACCTGATGGAACTGGTCAGATTGTAAAGGAAAATATCAAGAAATACAATAGTCGTTTATATCTAGAAGAGCGTAGTAGTAAACAAGGACTCGGTACTGCCTATATTCACGGATTTAAGTGGGCGCTAGAGCGCGCTTATGAGTATATATTTGAAATGGATGCAGATTTTTCTCATGATCCTAATGATATAATCGATTTATATAATGTATGCGCTTTAAAAGGTGCAGATTTATCAATAGGTAGTAGGTATGTGCAAGGTGTAAATGTGGTTAACTGGCCTATGTCCAGAGTGTTATTATCATATTTTGCGTCTAAATATGTTCGTTTTATTACTAGAATGAACATTCATGATACTACAGCAGGTTATGTTTGCTATAGGGCATCTCTTTTAAGAAAATTTAATTTAGATAAGATTAAATTTGTAGGATATGCGTTTCAAATAGAAATGAAGTTTAAATCATTTTTATTGGGTGCAAAAATTATCGAACTGCCAGTTATTTTTACAGATAGATCTAGAGGTCAGTCTAAGATGAGTGGCGGTATAATACAAGAAGCCGTTACCGGTGTTTTTATAATGAAAATAAAAAGTTTGTTAGGGAAACTTGAGATATGAAAAAATTACTTTTTAAAAATGCCAAAATAGTTACTGATGGAGTTACTAAAGAAGGCGACGTATACGTGGAAGGAGATACTATTGTTGAGGTGTCAGAAAGTATAAGTGCAAAAAATGCGGATACAGTAGTAATTGATGTAGAAGGAAATTACCTGCTACCTGGTGTAATAGACGACCAGGTACACTTTAGAGAACCAGGACTTACTCACAAAGCAACCATTGCTACAGAAAGTGCTGCTGCCGTCGCTGGAGGAATCACTACCTTCATGGAAATGCCTAATACAAATCCACAAACTACTACCATCGAGGAATGGGAAAATAAAATGGCTATTGCAGCTAGAGACAGTCATGCAAATTATTCTTTCATGTTCGGTGGAAGTAATGATAATCTACAAGAAATTTTAAAAGTAGATACATCTAGAGTCCCAGCTCTAAAGTTATTTTTAGGCTCATCTACAGGGAATATGCTCGTAGACGATAAAGAGGTATTAAGAGAGATATTTTCTAATGTTAATCTTAGGATTGCTCTTCATTGTGAAGACGAAGACACTATTAAAGCAAATTTTAATAAAGCTTTTGAAGAGTATGGTGATGATATTCCTATGGATCAACATCCTATTATTAGAAGTGAAGAAGCCTGTTATTTAAGCAGCAGTGGTGCTGTAGAGCTTGCCAAAGAAACTGGTGCTAGAATCCATGTTTTTCATCTGTCCACAGGTAAGGAAACAGCTTTATTTGATAATAAAAAAGCAATTGTAGATAAACAAATAACATCTGAGGTATGTATACATCACCTATGGTTCTGTGATGAAGATTATGCCACTAAGGGCAAATTCATAAAATGGAATCCAGCTGTAAAGAAAGCTAGCGATAGAGAACAACTGTGGGAAGCGCTTTTAGATGACCGTATAGATGTAATTGCTACAGATCATGCTCCTCATACCATTGAAGAAAAGGAAAATCTATATACCTCATGTCCTAGTGGTGGTCCACTTGTACAACATGCACTACCTGCTATGCTGCAATTTGTTTATGACGAGAGAATATCTATTGAGAAGGTTGTAGAAAAAATGTGTCATAACCCAGCATTACTTTTTGATATCGATAAACGAGGATTCATTAGAGAAGGTTATAAAGCAGATCTTGTCGTTGTGGATACTAATAATCCATGGACAGTTACAAAAGAAAATGTATTAGCTAAATGTGGCTGGTCGCCTTTTGAAGGAGTTACTTTTAAAAGTCGCATCATGCAAACCTTTGTTAATGGTGAGTTAGCCTATAAAAACTTTAAGGTTACAGATTCAAAGAATGCTCAAGAACTATCCTTTACCAGATGAAGCGATTTCTCATAATATCATTTCTTGTTTTGTTTGCAGCTTGTTCAAACGTAGAAAAAGCACCGAAGCCTGAGCAATTACTATCAAAAGAAGAAATGGCAATTATTTTGAGTGATTTATATATAATAGAAGGAGCAATCTCTTCAAATAGATCCTCCTATATAGAAACTGGTGTCCAGCCTAGTTCTTATATATATGATAAGTATGATATAGACAGTGTTGTGTTTAAAGAAAATCTCAATTACTATAATGATAGGGTAGAAGATTATCTTTTCATAATGGATAAAATTCAAGATGATTTAAAATCATTACAAGACTCTGTTAAAGTTAGACAAGAAAGGATCGATAAGGAAAAAGTAACTGATCCTAAAAATACAAGTAAGAAAACACAGAAGCCTAGCAAGAAAAAATAGGTTATTCTAGATTAGATTTGTTTAAATAACAAGTGGCTATCCTTAAAATAGTCTCATCAATAGGTGTGAATTTAAAATCAGTTGCTTCTATAATTTTATCATTAGAATAATTAGTCGTTGAGGTGAGTGACTCTACTTTTGCAGTGCTTAATGTTCTTTTAAAACCTAAAATATTTAATACTTTGAGAAAATAGGAGGTCATAAGTAAAAGACTCTTACTCAAATATATATTAGGTTTCTTTTTTTCTAAGGCTAGTGCTATTTTATCAAGTATAGATTTGTAACTTCTATTTTCAGAAATCAAAATAAAACGTTCGTTATGTGATGAGCTTTCCATTAACCTTACCATTAATGAAGTAACATCTCTCACGTCTATAAAACCACTTGAACCTTTAGTATAAAATCTATTTCCCGTAGCGGTTTTACTGAAAAATTGACCAGAACCATTTTTCCAGTTTCCCTCTCCTAGCACGATACCTGGATTTACGATTATAATATCAAGTTCTTCTTGAGTGGCGCGCCAGGCTTCCATTTCTGCACCAAATTTTGTAATCGCATAGTCCGTATTTAAACCATCAAGATTAAAAAAGTCCTCTTCGTTTATTAGTCTTGCTCCTATTGGGTCTCCTAGGGCAGCGATACTACTTACATAGCATAATTTTTTAATTCCATAGTGTAGAGCTACATTAATAACATTTTCAGTACCACGCATGTTGATACTTTTAAGCTCTTCAAAAGATGAATTGTCAATTGCTGCAGCACAATGATATACGTATTTCACATTTTTCATGACTTTCTCTAGACTAGGAATTTCAAGAATGTCCGCTTCCATCCATTGAAAACCGTCTACCATAGAGCTCGCTCCTACTTCATAAGATTCAAAAATCTCACGCGTTTTCTCAATAGCGTCTATATTACGATACGTGGCTATGATATTTTTTCCGCTTTCGCGAAAGCGGTATAACAAATGTCCACCTACTAATCCTGTACCACCTGTGATTAAAATCATGCAGTAAAAGTAAACAATACCAGCCTTAAAAAATGTTTAAAAACAGCCAAACGCATATATTTGCAGCGCTAAAAAGACACTTATGGCTTATAACTTTGTAAAGGAATTAGAATGGCGAGGTATGATACATGATATCATGCCCGATACGGAAGAAATGTTACAGAACGAACTTGTTTCTGGTTATATAGGCTTTGATCCTACTGCAGATTCTTTGCATATAGGAAGCATGGTGCAAATTATATTATTAATGCATTTACAACGTGCTGGTCACAGACCTATTGCTCTTGTAGGCGGCGCAACTGGTATGATAGGTGATCCTAGCGGTAAAAGTGCAGAGCGCAATTTACTAACTCAAGATATTCTAGATAAAAATATTGCTGGAGTAAAAAGTGTAATTTCTAGATTTATTGATTTTGAAGGAGGCGATGAGGCAACTCGTGCAAAACTGGTGAATAATTATGACTGGATGAAGGATTTTAGTTTGATAGATTTTGCTAGAGATATTGGTAAACATATTACCGTTAATTATATGATGGCAAAGGAATCTGTAAAGAAGCGTGTCTCAGGAGAAGGTGATGGCATGAGTTTTACAGAGTTTACTTACCAGTTATTTCAAGGTTATGATTATTTACATCTTTATGAAAATGAAGGTTGTAAATTACAAATAGGTGGATCTGACCAGTGGGGAAATATTACCACAGGTACAGAATTGATACGCCGTAAAGCAAGAGGTAAAGCTTATGCACTCACAACACCATTAGTTACTAAAGCTGATGGGACAAAATTTGGTAAAACAGAAGGAGGCAACATCTGGCTCGATGCAGATAAAACAAGTGTCTATAAGTTTTATCAATTCTGGATTACTGCTACAGATGACGATGCTGTGAACTGGATAAAGATTTTTACTTTCTTAGATCAAGAAACATGTAACGCGTTAATTGAAGAGCATCAAAAAGATCCTGGATTCCGTGTATTGCAAAAACGTCTTGCTGAGGAAGTAACCGTAATGGTTCACGGTCGTGAGGCCTTTGAAACAGCTGTAGAAGCTTCTAAAATACTTTTTTCTAAGAAAGTGACACCAGAGCAATGGGGTAAAATGGATCAAGCTACCTTATTAGAAATTTTTGAAGGAGTACCGCAGGTGGAAATTGAACGAAGCGCAATTTCTAATGGAGTTGAGGTTGTTGAGTTTATGAATGAAACTACTGGTTTTTTACCGTCCAACGGGGAAGTGCGTAGAGCATTAAAAGAAAATAGCTTGAGCATCAATAAAAATAAAATCGATGATTCCAAAGTAGTATCTGAGGAAGATGTGATTGCTGGCAATATGATTCTATTGCAACGAGGTAAGAAGAATTACTTTTTAGTGGTATTGAAATAGTACACTGATTAATAAGTATATAAAAAGAAGGCTGTTTACTATTAAACGGCCTTTTTTTATTAAAATAAAAACTGTCTCTTAATTGACAGCCATTAAATTACAACCACGAATATCAGAATGATCAAACCTTCCCAGAACCTGAAACGTACCATCTTGAAAAGATTTGCCCAAATCTTGTGTGGCAATAAAGGAGCAAGAATTAAAATTTGCTAAGTCTATTATGTTTAAACCGCCAGTTTTACCATTACCAATTCTTGAAAATGGATCGTTTGTATCGCGAGTGATTACTTTCATCCATGGTGGTGTGGTAAAATTAATACCATCGCTAGCATAAGCTTGTGAAAGTAACTCTGTCATACCATATTCACTTTGAATACTAGCTTTTGGGAAAGCATTTCTGAGAATTTGATGTAATTCTGGTTTCACGATTTCTTTACGCATGCCTTTCATTCCTCCAGTTTCTATAACAATGGTGTTTTCTAAAGGCATCGCATAATGCTCGGCAAGCTGTAATAGGGCAAAGGTGACACCTATAAGAATAACTTTTTGTTTTGACTTTTTAAGGTTTTTAAGAACCTGAGAAAGTTCTTCAAGATTATTTAAGTAAAAACCACTTTCCGGTTTTTTTGATTGATTTATCCATCGCTGCGCCATATAAACCAAAGAAGATCCGGTACGGTCTAGATAATGAGGTAATAAAGCTAGAACAACATAATCTTCTATCGAGCCATATGTCTGTCTAAAGCTGTGGTCTAAACTTGCATCATAAACATTTAAGTCAGTCACATAATGTTTTGAAACTGTGCTTCCTGTTGTACCACTGCTTGTAAATGTTGTTTCAGCTGTTTTATTAGTACTTATAATATTATGAGACTTAAAAAACTGAATGGGTAGAAAAGGGATGTCTTCTATTGATTTTGCGTTTGTTTTATTGATCAAACGGCAGTACTTACCGTATACCTTATTTTCTTGCAACTGGTAGCGGTATATGTCTAAAGCTGCTTTTTCAAATGCTTGCTTAGAATCGATCGTAAATACTGAAAATCTCAAATGAAATATTTAAAAACAAAAGTAAATAAAAAGCGCCGCAATGTAATTGCGACGCTTGATATAATGAAAGGGTATTATCAATTACTTGATAACTAACTTACGTGTTTGTGCTGCAGTTCCTTGAGTTATTTTAACAATGTAAATACCAGAATCTAAATTACTGATGTTTATTTCATTTGTTATTGAATTTGCAGTTAAAACTTTCTGACCTAAAGTAGAGTAAATCACAACATTTACAGCTTCTCCATTAGAAGAAGTGATGTTTACCGTGTTACCTGTTGCAGGATTAGGATAGATTTTAAAAGATGTAGCTTCAATAGATGCGCTTGATAAAGTAGAAACATCACTACGATCTCTAGCTTGTACTGAATAACCATTTGCTCTTTCAGTTATAAAACCTACGATGTCAGAAGGTGCAGTAGGTAAAGGAAGACCTATGTAGTCTACATTAAATAATGATCTATGAGTGAATACGTCAGCACCTAAAGAAATAGGCTCTTCAGACCCATTTGAAAATGCAACCGTTCCATCTGCATTATCAAAAGAAACACCGTTAATTTGAACCAGTTCAGATTCATAATCTTCAGCATTTGTATTTAACATTGCAAGAGTTACCACTTGTGGAGCAGGCATGTTATTAGTAGATGTAGGAGCGCCAGTATCTGCTGTAGGAGTGAATTGTAATAATCCGTTAAATTCACTAATGGTACCAGTAATTCCAGTTAGACCATCACCTCTTACTATTGCAGTAGTTATTATACCAGCATTATCATCAATAAGAACACCTGCAGTAGCATCTTGAACCCATTTTTGATTTCTAAAACTTTCTGTGTGTGTAACAAATACTTCACCTGCTACTGTAATCACATCAGTTGAAGGAAGAGTGATTGCTCTTAATCCAGCAAGATCTTGTACTTGTAACGCACCAGCAACCTCAAAGTTTACTGTTTGTACAACTGAAGGAGTAAGTGAAGTTCCTGTATTATCAACTAACTCTAGAGTTAAAGAGTGCTGCCCAGAAGTTACGCCAGTAAAAGCTATATCAGTAGTATCAAATTTATCAGTAGCAGGAGCGCTATCTAGTGAGTACTGTACATATCCATCACCACCAGTTTGTGCCACCATAAAGTTGTTAACTAAGAAAGATACATTAAAATCTCCCGAAGCTAGTACCTCATTATCAGTAGGACTTGTGATAGATAGAGATGGAGCAGGAGCGCCTTCAAATACATTAATATTATCAAAGAATAATTGTTCTCCACCAGCATTAACATTACCTATCACTCTTATTTGTAAAGTGCTTGAACCAGTAAGGCCACTTACTGTTACCACTTCAGGAACGCTTCCATCCCAGTCCGTACCATTTTTTTCTCCTAAAAATGTATGAGTAGTATCACCTAAACCGTTCCAGTCTTGTACTAATACAAATGCACCACCATCGATAGAATATAATACATCAAGGTAATCTGAATCTTCAAAGCCACCATTGTTATTAGATGCGTCCACAGAGAAGTTGAATGCTCCAGTTGCCGTAGAGATGTCAATTAGTTCTGAGTCCCAAATAATATCACCGTCAGTATCTCTGAAAGAGAATTGACCACCATCTGTTTTTGCCCAGTCAGAGCTTGCAGATAAATCAGCAGCACTTGCATCGATTGTCCAGTCTACTAAGGCAGGATAATCTCCTATGTTCACTAATACACTACCTGAAGATCCTTCTACACCACTTCCGTCTGCTACACTTGCAGCATCAAAATCTTCTGAATACATTACTTGTGCATTCATACTGATTGCAGCGGTAAATAAAATTAAAATTGATAAGTAAATTTGTTTCATTGTGTTTGATTTTTTGCAAATATACGGGATTATTAAGTCTTGACTGAGTGTATGTTTTTATTTAATACTAAGATAACATAGCGTTTAACAGGTCTGATATAGTGTAAATTAGCCGTTATGATTATTATGTTAGAGGTTCCGCTTTCGCGAAAGCGAGATCAACACAAATTATTTCCTTAACTTAGATTTTTTAAAACATTGAGTTAACCTAAAGCTAACATGGAATTAAAATCGTTGTACCACCATCTTACTAACTTAGCACTTTAAGTATATGCAAGAAGAAATGAAAGACGCCAAAGCCAAAATCCTTTTAGTGGATGATGAGCCAGATATTTTAGAAATCGTTAGTTATAATTTGAAAAACGAAGGTTATCAAGTATATACTGCCGAAAACGGAGAAGAAGCTATTAAAAAGGCCAAGAAGAAAAAGCCAGATTTAATCATCCTTGATGTCATGATGCCTGTAATGGATGGTATAGAAGCTTGTGAGAAAATGAGACGCATAAGTGAACTGGACCATACTGTAATAACGTTCTTAACAGCTCGTGGTGAAGATTATTCAATGATTGCTGGTTTTGACGCTGGTGCCGATGATTACATTACAAAACCAGTGAAACCTAGGGTACTCGTTTCTAAGGTAAAAGCACTCTTAAGACGCAAGGATAATACCGCTCCTGCAGCTAGTAATATTACTAAATTAGGTGATCTTGTAATTGATAGGGACCAGTATAAGATTATTTACAAAAAAGAAGAGATGATCTTGCCACGCAAGGAATTTGAACTTCTTTCTTTACTTACTACAAAACCAGGAAAAGTCTTTAAAAGAGAAGAAATCTTAGATGTAGTATGGGGAAATGAGGTAATCGTGGGAGGCCGTACTATAGACGTGCATATTAGAAAACTGCGTGAGAAATTAGGAGATGATAGTTTTAAAACTGTCAAAGGTGTAGGTTATAAATATGTCAAATAATAAAGCGCCACAAAAAAACAGTTATCGGTTTGCATTTAGATCTTCGATCTATATTTCTCTAGTTTTTGTTACACTACTCACGCTATTAGATTATTTAGCTCTTATTTCCGTACCGGTTTACATACTAGTAGGGTTATTATTGATAAGCTTTACGATTTGTTTTTCTGTTATTCAATATCGAGTTAAAAGGTTTATATACAGAAGGATAGCTCGTATTTATGAAGATGTTTCTTTAATTGAGTCTTCTAATTTTGAAGATCAAGAGATCGCAACTGATATGCGTACACTTAAAGAACAGGTGGAGCGATTTGCCCGTAATAAAAAGACAGAAATTGAGACCCTTAAGGTAAGGGAGAATTATCGCAAAGAGTTTCTGGGTAATATTTCTCACGAGCTCAAAACACCATTATTTACTGTTCAAGGATATATAGACACGTTAATAGATGGTGCGCATAAGGATAAAGTTATACGTAAGAAGTATTTATTACGTGCTCAAAAAGGAGTAGACCGTCTTACTTACATTGTAAAAGATATGGATATGATTACCAGGTTAGAAGCTGGTGACATGAGTTTAGACAAGGAAGATTTTGATATAGTAGAACTAGTTGAACAGGTTTTTGATCAATTTGAGATGAAAGCTGCAAAAAATAATATTTCTCTAGTCTTTGATATGAAATACGAGGACAAGATAATGGTTCATGCAGACAAGGAGCGCATCCTTCAAGTGGTTGCAAACCTCGTAGTAAATTCTATAAAGTACGGTAAAGAAAATGGTACGACAGAAGTTGCAATTGAAGACCTTATCAATAATAAAGTTATTGTGAGAGTTACAGATAATGGTGAAGGAATTAAAAAGGATTATATTCCTAGACTATTTGAAAGGTTTTTTAGGGTAGATAGAACTGGCTCTCGCAAGGAAGGTGGCTCAGGTCTAGGGTTATCTATAGTTAAACATATTGTTGAAGCGCACAACGAGCGTGTTTATGTAGATAGTGAATTAGGTATAGGATCTGAATTTTCATTCACACTTGAAAAAGTAGCTTTTAATATAGAAGATATAGAAGTCATTGAAGACTGAATGCTTGATAAACCTCTGTAATCATCAACTCGATCTAGCATTTCTATTTTAAAATCACTTTGTGAAGCTTGAGGCACAATATTTTTCTGTTCTAACAGTTGAGCTAGATATTCTTGCTCAAATTGTCCTGGTGTAGGAATAAAGAAAGCTTTTTTGCCTAACTTTTGAAGGTCCATTATGGTAGTATAACCGCTTCTACTCAATATTAGTTCACTGCGGTCTAAAGCTTTTTGTAAACCAGATGTAGATAGATAATTGTAAAATGTGATATGACCTTTCTTAGTTACCTTTTGCTCCTCTTCTATCTTTCCTGAAATAAATAATACTTGACCAGAGTATCGCTTGAGCTCTTCTATTAATTTTTTTTCTAATATACTGCGTTGAGGTTCTGGTCCAGAAAGTAGAACCATAAGGTCGTATTTCTTTTGATAAGAACCAGTTTTTTTAAATCTTGATAAGGGTCCTAGGTATACCTTTTCAATTTCATAATCGTCATTATGAGACAGCTTTCCGGTTAAATTTTCGACTTCATCTATATCAGGAATCCAGCAATAATCGTACTTTTTTATGTAATGTAAATGTAGTTGAGTGCTTAGCCACGTAGTACTGCCAGATAGCACCTGCAATTGATGAGTGATAATTACAGATGGAATTAGATTACTGTACAAACCCAACCTATTATCAGAGATAATACCGTCTATTTTATATTCATGAATTATCTCATGAAGGACTTTGTGCTCATTCCTAATAGCTTTCCAGATTTTTGGAGAGTCTTTTAGCATTTTGAGCTTTAGGTTTTCACCTTCCTTGGCATATTCTATATCATATGATGGCAACTCAATAAATGTTGCAGTTGCATATTCTTTTTTAAGTAAATGCAGTGCTTGTCCATCACTTGCGATAATAGGTATATCGCCATTTTCTAGTACAGCATCTATAATAGGAATGCATCTAGTGGCGTGTCCAAGGCCCCAATTTAAAGGCGCTATCAAAATGTTTTTAGATTTTTGCACAAGGTAAATATACAATGACTTTGTAATCAGGTATATTTGTAGCTATTAAGTAATCTTTAAATAATTGTATTGGGAAGTAAAAATAAACTCAAACGATTTCACGAAAATGAAACCTTTAAAAATGTCATTCAGCCTACTAGGGAAGAGGTTTTAAATGACTTTAAATATCAAGGAAAGTGGAATACTTTTTTTGGAAATGATAACCCTATTACATTAGAATTAGGATGTGGTAAAGGAGAATATACAGTGGCATTGGCACGCAAGTATCCGGAACGTAATTTTATAGGTATAGATATCAAAGGAGCGCGTTTCTGGCGTGGTGCAAAAACAGCAATAGAAGAAGGTCTAGATAACGTGGCCTTTATGAGAACCCAGATTGAGTTAGTAGATCGCGCTTTCGCGAAAGCGGAAATACAAGAAATATGGATCACTTTTCCAGATCCACAAATTAAATACAAGCGCACTAAACACAGAATGACAAATCCTGACTTTCTTGCAAAGTATAAGTCGATTTTACAGCCTGATGGTGTTGTTAATTTAAAAACCGATTCTGAGTTCATGCATGGTTATACCTTAGGATTGTTACAAGCTAGAGGTGAGGAGATATTATATGCGCATCACGATATTTACTCAAATACCGAGTCTCCTGAAGAAGTAACAGGAACTCAAACATTTTATGAAAAGCAATATCTAGAAGTTGATAAGGCAATAACTTATATAAAATTTAGGCTTAAATAATGAGTATAGTTTTGCACTTATTATTTGGTCTTACCATAGGTTTTATAGGCGTTATACCACCTGGATTACTTAACCTAACAGCTGCTAAGATAAGTGTTAAGCAAACTAGAAATGCGGCGGTAATGTTTGCGCTAGGAGCTTCTATCGTTGTTATAGGCCAGGTTTATATCGGTGTTTTTTTTTCAAAATTACTTAACGATAACCCTGACACGCTCTTGATGCTGGAGCAATTTGCGGTTATCGCATTTATTGGGTTATCTATATTTTTCTTTATACGAGCTATGCTTGATAGTGGTAGTCCTGAGGTTAAAAAAATTGATAAATCACCTATTAAGCTTTTCGGTCAAGGGATTATTTTATCAGTGCTCAATATTTTTCCTATTCCTTTTTATATAGGCTTCAGCTCATTTTTAGCAAGTCGAGGTTTATTCAAGTTCACCTATCCCATGGCTCATTTATTTATCTTAGGAGCTGCTATAGGAACATTTTTGATGTTGCTTGCCTATATAAAGTATATAAAGAAATTTGCTTTTGATAGCAACACATTTGCTCGCAAAATAAATTATGTTTTGGCAGGTCTTACTTTATTCATCGCTCTATTTACAATTTATAGAATTTACGGATGAGTAATCAAGACTTTTTCTTGAGAGTTTATGAAGTTGTGAAACAAATACCCTACGGTAGGGTTACAAGTTATGGAGCTATAGCTAAGGCATTAGGAACTCCTAAAAGTAGTCGAGCAGTAGGATATGCGATGAATGCATCACATAGCGATCCTGATGTTCCCGCTCATAGAGTGGTAAATCGTAATGGTGTTTTAACTGGTAAACACCATTTTGCAGGAACTCATTTAATGCAGCAGCTGCTGGAAAGTGAAGGTCTAAAGGTTGAGGCCGATCAAATTTTAAATTTTAAAGAGCGATTTTGGGATCCTACAGAAGAATTAGGATTTCAAGAATAAAAAAATCCGATTTAGTCACATGACTAAATCGGATTTATATATTTAATAAAAAATCCAATTAAGCTATAGAAACTCTTTTGAATCCTACAACATCAGCACCTTTAGATTCTACATACTGAGCAACAGTTTTCTTGTCGTCCATGATGTAGTCTTGGTCTAGTAATGCTTGTTCTTTATCAAGAGAAGTGTTGTCAGCGATAAATCTTTCGATTTTTCCAGGAATAATTCTATCCCAGATTGCTTCTGGCTTTCCTTCTTCTTTCAATTCAGCTTCAAATTTAGCTTTTGCATTTGCAATAGCGTCATCAGTTAATTGAGATCTAGAGATAAACTGAGGAATGTTCAATAGGTTTTTACCTAAACGTCCACGCTCGATATTATCTTTTTCAATTGCAGCAATACGAGACTCAGTTTCAGACTGTACAAATGCAGGATCAAAATCTTTATAAGATAAAGTAGTCGCTCCCATAGAAGCTACTTGCATTGATACAGATTTTGCAACCTCTTCTGCATGATCGCTAGAAGTAGAAAGACCAGTTAATGCACCTATTTTATTACCGTGAACATAACCACCTACAAATGGCGCTTCAAAAGCTTCAAAGCCACCTATTTCAAGTTTTTCACCTATAACACCAGTTTGCTCAATAAGTTTTTCTTCAACAGTCATTCCGTCTAGATCAGCAGCAAGTACTTCATCTTTAGAATTGCAGTTAAAAGCAACTTCAGCAATTTTATTTGCAAGCTCTACATAAGAGTCATTCTTTGCAACAAAATCAGTTTCACAGTTAAGAGATAAAAGAATACCTCTCGTGTTTGATTCATTAATGTTTGCAACAACAACACCTTCAGAAGAATCACGATCAGCACGCTTTGCAGCTACTTTTTGACCTTTTTTTCTAAGAATCTCAATTGCTTTATCAAAATCACCTTCAGCTTCTACAAGGGCCTTTTTACAGTCCATCATTCCAGCTCCAGTTGTCTTTCTTAATTTTCCTACTTCGGCAGCAGATATTTTAGCCATTTTAATATGATTTATACTAGTTACCTAGTGTTGTTAATTTATTCTTCTTCGTCCTTTACAACAGCTTCAGCTTTTTTAGCTTCAGCTTTTGCAGCTTCCTTGTTTTCTTTCTCTTTGGCTTTTAATTGATCTTCTGCATTCTTTTCAGACTTGCGATCTTCAAGACCAGCGATAATAGAGTCGGTAGCTGCCTTAACGATAATTTCAATAGATCTTGAAGCATCATCATTAGAAGGAATTACATAATCTATCACTCTTGGATTTGAATTAGTATCTGCCATTGCAAAAATAGGGATTCCTAATTTCAAAGCTTCTTTAACAGCGATATGCTCACGTACTGTATCTACTATAAAAAGAGCAGCCGGCATACGAGTCATATCAGTAATAGAACCTAAGTTCTTTTCTAATTTTGCACGCATACGATCTACTTGAAGACGTTCTTTCTTAGAAAGAGTCTCATAACGACCATCTTTTTTCATACGGTCTACAAGAGCCATCTTTTTAACCGCTTTACGTATAGTTACAAAATTAGTAAGCATTCCACCAGGCCATCTTTCTGTGATGTAAGGCATGTTTGCGTCACCAGCATATTGTGCAACGATGTCTTTTGCTTGCTTTTTTGTAGCAACAAAAAGAACTTTACGTCCAGATGCAGCAATCTTGCGTAATGCTTGAGTTGCTTCATCCAGCTTTGCAGCTGTTTTATAAAGATTAATGATATGGATCCCGTTACGTTCCATATAGATGTAAGGAGCCATGTTAGGATCCCATTTACGAGTTAAGTGACCGAAGTGGACACCTGCGTCAAGTAGTGACTTGACATCTGAAGTATTTGCCATAATTGTTAGTTTACGTTCTGTCGATAGCAATAATGAAGTGGTCATAAATAGGTTACTACTTAATCGCCTCCACTATTTAGATGCTAAACTGAGCTCTGGTGGCAACCAGGCGTGACAGCAAATTAATAAAAATAAATAAAGAACAAATCCCGTCTTGAAATACATCGAGACGGGAATGATAATAATGTGATATTAACGTTTCGAGAATTGGAATTTCTTTCTCGCTTTCTTTTGACCAAATTTCTTACGCTCCACCATTCTTGGGTCACGTGTCATAAGTCCTTCTGGTTTTAAAGCAAGACGGTTTTCTTCATCTATAGCAACAAGTGCTCTAGAAATAGCAAGACGTATAGCCTCTGCTTGTCCAGTGATTCCACCTCCGTTTACACTAGCTCTTACATCGTAAGTGTCAGTAGTATCAGTTAAAGCAAATGGTTGCTTTACTTTATACTGTAATGTTCCAGTTGTGAAATAGTCAGTAAGATCTTTTTTGTTAATTGTTACTTCACCTTTACCTTCTGTAAGGTAAACACGGGCAACGGCAGTTTTTCTTCTACCTATTTTGTGTAATGTTTCCATATTACTTTACCTCGTTAAGATTAATGGTTTTAGGTTGTTGTGCTTCATGACCATGTTCTGAACCTGAATACACTTTTAGGTTGCGGTAGATAGCGCTTCCTAATTTATTCTTAGGCAACATTCCTTTTACAGCACGCTCAACTACACGAGTTGGGTCTTTAGCAAAAAGTTCGTTTGCAGTAAGACTACGTTGTCCACCAGGGTAGCCAGTGTGTCTTATGTATGTTTTTTCATTCCACTTATTACCGCTCAACGTTACTTTGTCAGCATTTATGATAATTACATTATCACCACAATCTACGTGTGGAGTAAAATTAGTCTTGTATTTACCTCTCAAAAACTTTGCAGCTATTGAAGACATACGACCTAGTGGCTGTTCAGCAGCATCAATCAGTACCCATTCTTTGTTTACTGTTGCGCTATTTGCTGAAACTGTTTTGTAACTTAAAGTATTCACCTTGAAATAGTTTTAATTCTTTGTCTGATTTTACTAACTAAAATCGGGCTGCAAATGTAATCTTTTAATTTAGAATGACAAGCGGCTTTTTTATTTTTATATAAATTTTGTTTTAATCTCTCTATTAACAATTTAGTAAGTCTCTCGTTTACTAATTTTAATCGTTCTTAATTTTTTATAATTTGTTCCGCTTTCGCGAAAGCGAGATCAAAAATAAATTTATTCTAGAGTATTTAATCTCTTTTAAATCAGCACATCACCTATTTTGATTATATTTCAAGCAAAATTGTAATGATGAAAAATGCCATAGCCATATTGATGCTTTTATTTATAGTCACTAGTTGTGAAAAAGATGCAGCGCGTACAAATGTAACCATGTCTAATATAACAGGTAACTATGTTTTAACTTCTTTAACCGCAGATGTTGCAGTTGATTTTAATCAGGATGGTACAAGCCAGATGGAATTACTTAATGAAGCTTCTTGTTTCTCCTCCATGGATATTTCATTTATGGTCAATGGTGATTTTACAGCTACTGTTGCAGAGCCAGAATTTGATTCTATGAATGTTTTATCATGTCCCACGAGCGCGCAGACAGGAACTTATTCTATTAATGCAACTGATCTTTTAACAGTTACCGCAAATGTGAATGGTGGAACTGTTACAGAAAATATTCAATTAACGGTTAACTCAAATACGATAGCTTTTACGGTAAGTGATGCAGATTTGAATCGTTATATTAATGGTAGGGCTGGAACACCTGCGGCAAATATTACCTCGCTACTCGCAGTCTATACTCGCATTTAAAGTTTCAAGTCTAAAGAGTTAATAAGTTTTTATTATAGCAATATTGCTAGATTTCTTATTGTTATTTGTTCAAGAGTTCACTGATTACTTAATGCGGTTAACGTGCTCAAAAGTAATTTATATTTACTCTGTAACTTCTACACCTTTCCAAAAAGCGACATAACCTTCTATTTCTTTGGCAGCGTGTTTAGTGTCTGGATAATACCATGCGGCATCTTTGTTTAGGGAGCCGTTTACATCTATCGAGTAATAACTAGCAGTACCTTTCCATGGGCAGTTAGAAGTCGTATCGCTATTTTTAAAAAACTCTTTCTTGATTGCGTCTTGAGGAAAGTAGTGGTTGTTTTCTACTACTTTAGTATCATTACTTTCTGCGATAACTTGATCATTCCAGATTGCTTTCATAGTCTTATTTTTTCTTAAATAAATAATTTTTAAATAGCTTATTATCATCTTCAAAAATTTGATCTATTTCTAGTCCAGATTCTTTTGCTAGCCATTCAACTATTAAGTCGTCGTATTTTTGAGAAATTTCAGTGTGAATGGTTTCCCATTTATTGAAATGAATTTTTAAGCCTAATTTTTTTATTTCTACATCGCATTCTTCTGTTGCTAGGAGATAGCTTTTTGCGGTTCCGGATTCAGGATCATATGCTTCCCAGTGTTCAAAAAGGTTCACGTTAAAATCAGCACCCATTTCTTTATTTAAACGGTGTAATAAATTGCGATTGAATTCTTGAGTAACCCCAGTTTTATCGGCATAGGCGTTTTGAATTGTTAAAGGATCTTTCTTTTGATCAAAGCCCATGAATAACAAATCTGTTGTTGACATGCTATGCTGGATTTGTTTTAAAAAATTAATAGCATCTTCATGAGGTAAGTTACCTATGTTAGATCCTAGCACTATAATGACCTTTGGTCTTTGGTTATAAGTTGCTATTTTTTCTAATACTTTGAAATAAGTTCCTTGCTCACCTTGTACATCTAGTTTAGGTAATAAGGTAGTTAAAGAATCAGTAAGTTGATCGATAGCATTCTGGCTTATGTCTATGGGTATATAGGTAAAATTTACATTACTTTTAACCAGCTCTTCTAGAAGTACTTTAGTTTTTTTACCATCTCCAGCGCCTAATTCTATAAGATCAAAACCTTTCTTATTTTCAAAAATTTCTTTGAGTTGTGATTTGTAGGTGTCAATTATATTGTATTCTGCATCAGTCAGGTAATATTCTGGCAACGCCATGATGTCTTGGAATAATTTATCTCCTCGATCATCATATATATATTTAGAGCTTAAAAACTTAGGAAATGCGGTAAGGCCTTCTGTTACGTGATTTTCAAATTCCTTTCGGAAGGATTCTTTTTTAGTCATAATGATTTGGCAAGACGCAAGCTTGTAAATTGCCACCTAAGAGGTGCGTGAAAAAAGTTTCTATATGTAAGTCTCGCATGATTTGCTGGTGTAGCGATAGAGCTACCACGCAGGACTTTTTGATTGACCATAAATTTACCATTATACTCACCTAGAGCACCATCAGGTTTTTGATAGTTAGGATATGGTAGATAGGCGCTTTCAGTCCATTCCCATCGGTTTCCGTGATTAATTTTTGACTGCGCAACTTCCCATTCAAACTCTGTAGGCAAGCGTAGTCCTTTCCACTGTGCATAAGCAAAAGCCTCGTAATATGAAATATGGGTTACAGCTGCTTTAGGATCAATTGCTTGTGAGCCGCTAAGTAAATATTGTGACCAGATACCATTCTCATTTTTAAACCAATACATAGGAGAAATGATATCATTTTTCTTTACCCAATCCCATCCTTCAGTATGCCACAACAAAGTATTTGAATAACCGCCATCATCCATAAATTCTAACCATTCTCCATTAGTTACTAATGTGCTTGAAATGGCATAAGGTTCTAAAAATACGCGATGTCTAGGTAGTTCATTATCATAGCAAAATGATTCAGAATTATGACCTATATGGTAAATACCGTCTTTGATTTCTATAAATTCTCTTTCAGAATTCTCTATAAGAACCTCATTTGATACAGCACCATAAATAGGTTGCAATGGGTTATTTCCTAAAATGTACTTTATATCAGTAAGTAATAATTCTTGATGTTGTTTTTCGTGATGAATACCTATCTCTAACACTGGATTCCAGTCCTTATTCCAATGTTTTGAGATTAATTCTTGCATAAGTTTAGTAACATGCTTCCTATATTCATATACTTCTTGAACACTAGGTCTAGAAAGGTTGCCTCTATCAGTACGTACTACTCTTTTACCTATACTTTCATAATAACTATTAAACACATAAGCATATTGCTCATGGAATCTTTGGTATCCAGGAAAATTAGGAGCAAGTAGAAACTCTTCAAAGAACCAGGTTGTATGTCCTAAATGCCATTTAGGTGGTGACACATCAACTATAGGTTGTACCACATAATCTTCAGTTTGTAAAGGCTGGCATATTTTCTCAGAATCTGAACGAGTTTGAGTAAAGAGTTCAAGAAGGTTTTTTGAGGTCATCATTTTCTCAAAGTTATGATCTTTTTATGTATTTCGCTTTCGCGAAAGCGTTAATCTCATATTAAAACACTCTTACAGGACTCATCCAACTCAGATTGAAAAAAGTTTACTAGCTGTAATCGTCCGCTAAATATTCTTATGAATAGTAACTAATTTTAGTCCCATCTTTTTCTACGATCTCGATTTAAGTATTGCTCAGACTTTTTAGGTTTCATGAGATACCTTACTAACCAGATGACAAACACAGTGATAAAAGCAAATAGGAAAAGTATTCCTATAAGGATTACTACCTTAGGCGTAATGCGATTTGCTCGCGCATTTTCATATTCTTCTTGGGCGGCTTTTTGTTTTTCTCTGGCTGCAGCTGCACTAGCTTTTCTCTGATTTGCATCAGCTTGTTTTTCTAAAAATGTATAATAGCTTGCTGAAGAAATGGGTTCAAAATTGCGTTTAGAAGCCTCTTCATAGGTGATCGTGACGGGCTCACCTTTTTGCTTCTTGAAAAGTGGGTAAATAGTAAAATGACCTTCCTTAGGAAACTCGGCAATATTTGTATAATGTTTCTGTCTGTATATAAGCTTACCAGTGATAGGATGACGCATTTCAATGAGGTGAAAAGTGATATTGCGCTGGTTTTTCCATTCTAGAATAACCTTACCTTCATTATGGGATTCCTTTAAAGTGAGATCGTAAAGAAATAGGGCTCTTGTAGTTTTATATTGTGTGGTATCTACGAGTTGATAATTATCAAAGACATTTTGTTGTGAAAAAACAAGTGTAGAGCTGAGTAAATAAATAATAATAAATAACCTCATAAACCGTAATTATACAGCAACCACACCTTTAATCACAGGATGCGGATTGTAATTTTCTAAGGTAAAGTCTTCGTACTTGAACGCAAATATATCCTTGATCTCAGGATTAATTTTCATGGTAGGTAAATCTCGAGGCTCTCTAGTAAGTTGCAATTCTACCTGTTCTCTTAAATTGTTATAAATGTGAACATCGCCAAAACTATGTATAAAATCTCCGTACTCGAGCTCACATACTTGAGCTACCATCATTGTGAGAAGCGCATAGCTTGCTATGTTAAATGGTACTCCTAGAAAAACATCAGCGCTACGTTGGTAAAGCTGACAGCTCAATTTGTTATTTGCTACATAGAATTGAAAAAACGCATGGCAAGGTGGTAGAGCTGCTTTTCCGTTGGCTACATTTTTAGAAAAACTCTTACTGGTATCTGGCATTACACTAGGATTCCATGCTGTAACCATCATGCGGCGACTATTAGGGTTTGTTTTAAGGGTATTAATCACATCTTTTATTTGATCTATACCTTCACTATTCCAGTTGCGCCATTGATGTCCATATACAGGTCCTAGATCACCGTTTTCATCTGCCCATTCATTCCATATGCGCACATTATTATCTTTTAAATACCTGATATTAGTATCTCCAGATAGTAACCATAATAATTCATGAATGATAGATTTAAGGTGAACTTTTTTTGTAGTCACTAAAGGAAAGCCTTCTTGAAGGTTAAAACGCATTTGATGACCGAAGAGGCTGCGTGTTCCAGTTCCTGTACGATCGCCTTTATCTACGCCATTATCTAAAATATCTTGAAGTAAATCTTGGTACTGTTTCATGTATTATTAATTGTTTGTAAAGTCTCGCTTTCGCGAAAGCGAAACTTATTTATCGATAATTTGATACCAATAATCATCCTGATGATTGAGATAGCAAAATACTTAAAATCTAAATGTAAAGAGAAAGTAAAGATGGAGAAAAATAGAACTTTTATGAACCGGTCTTCAAGTCTGTGGCGCTTTTAGTAAATGATTTTGCCCATTCAACGGCACTTTCTAAATTGTTAAAATAACCAAATGAGCCATTATACAAGGATTGCTCTGTAGCGGCCTGAATTCTCTGCTCCTTTGTTGTTCCTATTATTGCAATTCCTATCATGGTTTTTGCATTAATTAATTTGTAAACAGCAGGATCTACTTCATGGCCAAACTCACGGTTTGATATAAAAACTATCTTTTCTTTACCATAGCAGTCGTTGATGTCAGTGAGCATGCGCATGGCAATCTCGTTATCAACTTTAATACCAGAGTTTAATCTACCTATTACATAACTATCGTAACAATACATGTTACCAAAGGAATAAATGAACTCGTTATTATAATCAGTAGGTTTCAATAAACTCTTTTTAGGAAAACGTTAACATCATTATAAAAGTAAGCTAAATTTTTTATAAAATACTAAATGCTTGTTTTTTTTAGCCGAAGAGCATTCCTGCTATTGTTGCGGTAAGTAATGCAGCGCAGGTTCCTCCTATAAGCGCCTTGATTCCAAAAGCGGCTAATGTCTTACGTTGACCTGGTGCAAGTACGCCTATTCCTCCTATTTGTATTCCTATAGAGGCAAAGTTTGCAAAACCACATAAGGCGTAAGTGGCAATAATGATAGATTTAGGATGTGCTATTTTTCCGGCCTCTTTTAAATCTTTTAACGAGCCGTAGGCGATAAACTCATTTAAAATGGTTTTTTCTCCTAATAATTGACCTACAAGAACAATGTCGTCTGCATGAACGCCTATGATCCATGCGATAGGAGCAAATAGATTTCCTAAAATATATTGCATAGAAAAACCATCGTATCTACCATTACTGGAAGATTCAATGATAGAATTAAGTCCTGTGTATTCTCCTAATAGGTCTTTAAGTCCAAAGTTTACCACTGCAATAAGTGCGGTGAAAACAAGAAGCATAGCTCCTACATTTACCGCTAGCTTTAGTCCGTCTGTAGTACCACGTGAAATAGCATCTAAGATATTAGACCCTATTTTATCTTTTGATACTTTTAAAGATCGATCAATTTTTGTTTTGTCTTCTTCAGGAAAAAGCATTTTTGCAATGACAATTGCTGCTGGAGCACTCATGATTGATGCTGTAAGTAAGTGCTTTGTAAAAAGAATTTGTTGGGCCTCACTTTCTCCTCCTAAGAAGCCTATGAAAGCGGCAAGAACTCCACCTGCTATGGTCGCCATTCCACCTACCATCAGGCATAAAATCTCAGATTTGGTCATTTTCTCTAGATAAGGTTTAACCACAAGAGGTGCTTCAGTCTGGCCTATAAAAATATTTGCGGCTGCGGCAAGTGATTCTGCACCACTTAATCTCATGGTTTTACTCATGATCCATGCTAGGACATAAACCACCTTTTGAAGAATCCCTAGGTAATATAATAACGATGTGAAAGCAGAAAAGAAGATGATAGTAGGAAGTACCTTAAAAGCAAATACATAACCCCAACTACCTCTTACGTCTATCAAATTACCGAAAACAAATTCTGCACCGGCTTCACTTACTGCAAGGAATCTAACAACACCTGTAGAAATGGAGTCAAAAACATAAGCGACACTTTCAAATTTAAGCACTGAAATAGCAAAAACAATTTGTAGTGTAATCCCAACAATAACAAGTCTCCAGTCTATTTTCTTTCTGTTTTTACTGAGTAAAAAACAAAATCCGAGAATAAACGACATTCCTATGAGTCCACGGTAAAAACTCTCAAAGCTGAATCCTAAATCATTCTTTATTTCTACGTTCTTTTCTAGAACTACTTCTTTTTTCAAAAGTAAATTATAGGTGGACTCATTAGTTTTTAAACTTAGGCTATCTCCAGCCACTTTTTCAAGGTCAAACTTTTTGAAACTTTGGTTATCTTGATCTGGATACAATGCAATAAAATCACCTTGAAGAATAAATCTTCCTTGAGAGTTTAAACTGTCTACACCAGTATAATAATTATAGTCCTGATTCTTAAAGGTAATACTGTCTAGCTGGTGTACAGAACCTTCAAATTCTTCACTGGTTTGTACGTTATCAATTATCCATGTCCCATTTATAGGTGTGCTTTCCTGAGAGAATAACACTTGTGCTGTAAATAAGAATACAACAAGCGTGAAAAATCTAGCGATATTGAAATTCATAAGTTTATAAAGGTTATCGTTTAGATATTTCGTCTCTGATTTGAGCGGCAAGTTCATAATTTTCATTTGCTACAGCTTCACCTAGCATTTTGTTAAGGTCAGATAAAGAAAACTCACTGTAATCATTAGAGTCTTGAGATGCAGACGTAATTAAATCTTCAATCATGTCTTCTTTCTCAAACTCTTCCATTTGCAACTCTTTATCTGGTTTGATGTGTTGTTGTATTCCAGCCTCTTCTAGAATATTTTCATACGTAAATACAGGAGCTTTAAATCTTACGGCAAGAGCAATAGCATCACTAGTTCGAGCATCAATGATTTCTTCAATTTTATCTCTTTCACAAATAAGACTGCTGTAAAAAACACCGTCCACAAGTTTATGAATTATAACTTGCTTTACAACTATAGAAAAACGTTGGGCAAAACTTTTAAATAAATCATGTGTAAGAGGTCGTGGCGGGCTCAATTCTTTTTCAAGAGCGATAGCAATACTTTGCGCCTCAAAGGCTCCTATGACTATAGGAAGCTGTCTCGGTCCATCTACCTCTTTTAAAACAAGCGCATAGGCGCCGTTTTGAGTTTGACTATAAGAAATTCCGCGTATGTTAAGTCGTTTTAGACTCATGGGTTTTAATCTTAGATAAAAAAAAGCTGTGCAAAAATGAGCTTTTTCTCTTATTGCACAGCCTTAAATCTAATAAAATCTTAATTAACTAAGGAGAAAATTAAGCATTTGCAGCTTTAAACGCTTTTAATTTGTCAATTAATGCAGGTACTACTTCAAAAGCATCTCCTACCACACCGTAGTCTGCAGCCTTAAAGAAAGGTGCTTCAGGATCAGTATTAATAACTACTTTTACTTTAGAAGAGTTGATACCAGCAAGGTGCTGGATAGCTCCAGAAATACCTATAGCGATATATAAATTAGAGGCAACAGGCTTTCCTGTTTGTCCTACGTGTTCTCCATGGGGTCTCCATCCTAAATCACTTACTGGTTTAGAACATGCTGTTGCAGCACCTAATACGTCTGCTAGTTCCTCAATCATGCCCCAGTTTTCTGGACCTTTCATTCCGCGACCTGCACTTACCACAACTTCGGCATCTGCAATTGTTACCTTATCAGTTGCTTTATCTACCGATTGAACTGTAACTGAAAAGTCGTTGTCATTTAAGGATGGCTCAAAAGATTGTACGGCACATTCTGTCGCATTTTCCTTAAGACCGTAAGCGTTCTTAGACAAGCCTACTAACTTCACATCTGTTGTGATGGCGGTATTTGAGAAAGCTTTGTTAGTAAAAACTGTTCTTTTTACTGTAAAAGGATCTGTAGAAGAAGGCAGCTCTGTAACATTAGAAACATATCCTGCTTCTAAATGTACGCTTACTAGCGAGCCTAAGTATCTAGAGTCTGCGCTAGAGCTTATCACAACTACTTTTGCGCCTTCTGCCTTAGCAGCTTGTGCGATAGCGTTTGCATAAGCAGCGGCATTAAACTTATCTAATTTTGAGTCGCTTACATTGTGCAATCTGTTTACACCATAAGTTCCTAAATCTCCAGCATCATTTGCATTAAAAGAAATTGCGGCAACATCTGTTCCCATCATATCGGCAACACCTTTTGCATAGCTAGCTACTTCATAAGCAGTTTTTTTAAAACTACCATTTTCTGATTCTGTATATACGAGTACTGACATATATTTTATTTTTTGCGTCCATAAAGAGGACGTTTACTTAATATTTTATTTGTAATTCCGCTTTCGCGAAAGCGAGATTAATATGAATCCCTAAAATTTAAATTGCTTTTGCTTCGTTATGAAGTAAGTCAATTAATTTATCTAGATTATCTGCCTCCACAAGAGTAACAGCACCTTTAGGCTCTGGCTTTGAAAAGGAAACGGTATTAGTTTCTGAACTGGCGTCAGTTGCAGGAACTACATTTAATGGTTTCTTACGCGCCATCATGATACCACGCATGTTAGGGATTCTTAAGTCGCTTTCTTCTACAAGACCTTTCTGACCACCTATAACTAGTGGAAGTGTAGCAGTAGAAGTTTCTTTACCGCCGTCTATCTCGCGTATTGCTGTGGCAGTATCGCCTTCAATTTCTAAAGATATACAAGTGTTTACAAAACTAGCACCTGTCATGGCAGCAACCATTCCTGGTACCATACCACCGTTATAATCTATCGATTCACGACCTGCAATTACTAGGTCGTAACCACCATCTTTAACTACAGCACTTAATTGTTTTGCAACCTGATAACCGTCTACCGCTGGAGTGTCTACTCGTATTGCAGTATCTGCACCTATTGCTAGTGCTTTTCTTAAAGTAGGTTCTACCTCAGCACCACCTACGGTTACAACATCTACGCTAGCACCTTGTTTTTCTTTAAACCACATTGCGCGAGTAAGACCAAATTCGTCATTAGGATTAATAACAAATTGTACACCGCTTGTGTCAAATTGAGAATCGTTATCTGTAAAATTGATTTTTGAAGTGGTATCTGGTACGTGACTGATACAAACTAATATTTTCATATTTTAAAGTCTTTAAATTTCTTTTTCAATCGTTTGCGAAATTAAGTAAAAAACAACTAATAAACTATGCATGCATAATAAAATTTTGTTTAAATTTTATCTGTCAATTAATTACATTTTCATGTCGCACCAGCTTTAAGTTGAGTGGAAGTACAGAAAGTTCTTAGATTTAAAACGATATCGTGATTTAAAAGAGATATTTTAATCAATTTTTTTCGCATCCTATTAATATGTAGGTTATTTTTGTTTCTTATAATTGGATGCTATTCTACACACATAATATATGAAGACAATACAATTTCGCGAGGCTATATGCGAGGCGATGAGTGAAGAAATGAGACGTGACGAGGCCATTTACCTAATGGGTGAAGAGGTTGCAGAATATAATGGAGCATACAAAGCTTCTAAAGGAATGTTAGATGAATTCGGTCCTAAGCGTGTGATTGACACACCTATTGCAGAGCTAGGTTTTGCTGGTGTCGCTATAGGTTCTACTATGACAGGTAACCGTCCTATAGTAGAGTACATGACCTTTAATTTCTCACTGGTAGGAATTGATCAAATAATTAATAACGCTGCAAAAATACGCCAGATGTCTGGTGGGCAATTTAAGTGTCCTATCGTTTTCCGTGGTCCTACGGCAAGTGCTGGTCAACTAGCTGCTACGCATTCACAAGCTTTTGAAAACTGGTTTGCAAACACACCTGGTCTTAAAGTAATCGTTCCTTCTAATCCTTATGATGCAAAAGGACTTCTTAAAGCAGCTATACGTGATGATGATCCAGTAATCTTCATGGAGTCTGAGCAAATGTATGGTGATAAAGGTGAGGTGCCAGAAGATGAATACGTACTTCCTATAGGTGTAGCTGAGGTAAAAAGAGAAGGAGCTGATGTAACTATCGTTTCTTTTGGTAAGATTATAAAAGAAGCTTACAAAGCTGCAGATGAGCTAGAAAAAGATGGTATTTCTTGTGAAATCATTGACTTAAGAACAGTACGTCCATATGATAAAGAAGCGATCTTAAAATCAGTTAAGAAAACAAACCGTTTGATTATTCTTGAAGAAGCATGGCCATTTGGTAACGTGTCTACAGAGATTTCTCATATGGTTCAAGCAGAAGCATTTGATTATCTAGACGCGCCTATTTATAAAATAAACACACAAGACACACCAGCGCCGTATTCTCCAGTTCTTTTTGAAGAGTGGTTGCCTAATCACAAAGATGTGATAGAAGGTGTAAAGAAAGTAATGTATAAAAAATAATAAGTATACATTATACTATATTTTAAAACCCAGCTCGATAAGCTGGGTTTTTTTGCTTCTCAAAGAATATCACAACTTTTTTATAGTTATACAACTAGCATTTAATCCAGTAGTCCTACATTTGATTTTTGCATATTGCTTATGAAAAAATATATAAAATCCGGTATAATAAAAGTTAGTTGCATGCATAAAGGACAGGTAAGTATACCGCTTTCGCGAAAGCGAGACTCCTACAGTCTATTCTCAAAACATGTGTTACTATTAGGATTCTTGTTAGTAACCGCTACTGTAGTTGCTCAAACCAAAGTAGGTGGTGTTATCTATGACGAATTTGGTGATCCAGTACCATTTGCTAATGTTATTTTTCCTAACTCTAGTGAAGGAACAATCTCTAACGATAATGGAAGATTCTACCTGCAATCTGACCAAACCTATAAAACGGTGGAGTTCTCCTTTGTAGGATATAAAACGCAAACCATTACTTTAGAATCAAGAGTTTCTACAGATTTAAAAATAACTCTTGAAACTGACACTGCTGAGCTGGATGCTGTAGTGGTATATACTGGAAAAACTTCTAAAAAAAACAACCCAGCCATTGACATCTTACGCAAAGTCTGGGAAAATAGACGTAAAAATGGACTGTCTCAATTTAAACAATACCAGTACGATAAGTATGAGAAGCTAGAATTTGATATGAATACGATTGATAGTGCTATGATCAACTCAAAGCTATTCAATGGAATGGAATTCATTTTTAATTATGCTGACACCAGTCGAGTGACCGGAAAAACCTATCTACCCATTTTTATTAATGAATCGCTGGCTTCAGTATATGGAGATAATGAATTAAATAAAGAGAAAGAAGTAGTTAAAGCAAATAAAAACTCTGGTTTTTCTGATAATCAAACCATTATAGCCTTTGTAAAAGACCTCTATGCAGATATTGACGTGTACGAGCGTTACTTAAAGTTTTTTGATAAGAGTTTTACGAGTCCGGTAGGTAAAGCTGGAATAGATACCTATAATTATGTGCTTAGAGATACGGCTATGGTTGATGGAGTAGAGGCTTATAACATTATTTATTATCCGCGTCGCAAAGGAGAGCTTACTTTTAAAGGAGACTTTTGGGTGGCTACCGATTCTTATGCCATCAAAGAAATTAATTTACAAGCAACTAAAAGTGCTAATGTGAATTGGGTAAAAGAAATTTACATCGAGCAGGAATATGATGTACTAAACGACAGCCTTTTCTTGATTACCAGAGATTACTTCATGAGTGATTTTGCACTTAATAAGAAAGAGAAGTCTAAAGGTATTTACGGTAAGCGTACCACCTTGTTTGATAACTATCAATTTGACATTAAAAAAGAAGACGATTTTTACAAACGTAGGGTAAATGATTATGATCCTTTGATTTATGATCGCAGTGAGGAATATTGGGACGAGAATCGATTAGAAAAATTAAATAAAGACGAAAAGCAAATTTATACCATGCTGGACACGCTCAAAACTAATAAAAAGTTCAAGCGTCTTTATAACATAGGAACCATTCTTGCCTCAGGATATTATGAGGTAGATAACTTTGATATAGGGCCTGTTTTCGGACTTTTAGGATTTAATCAGGTAGAAGGTATGCGAGTGAGGTTAGGTGGAAGAACCTTTTTTACTTCAAATGATTTATGGCGACTGGAAGGTTATCTAGCTTATGGTTTCAAAGATGATCAGTTTAAATATGGTCTAGCTGGTAAATGGTTGATTGATAAGAAAAGTAGGCTTACCATATCTGGTGGGAACCGCAGAGATATAGAGCAATTAGGTGCTAGCTTGACCAATACAAATGATGTTTTGGGACGTAGTCTCGCTTCAAGTTCACTAATAACTGCAGGTAATAATAATAGTCTTTCTAGTATTAATTTGACAACTTTAGGAATTAGTTTTGAACCCAAATACAATCTAGAATTTAGATTAGGTACCAGTTATCGAACTATAAAAAGTGGTGCACCAGATATTTTTAGTTTGGATTACTTTGATCCTGATTCACCTAATGGTATCGCTACAGAAACAAGACAAGCAGATGCTTCTTTAACTATGACTTACACTCCAGGCCGTAAAACGTCTAACTATGGAGTGGATAGAACGCTTATTAACAGTGGTGAATATCCTATTCTTTATGCTAGTTATACTAAGGGTTTTGACGGTTTTTTAGAAAGTGATTTTAATTTTGATAAAGTCCAGTTTTACTACAGTCATCCATTTCAGTTAGGTCCTTTTGGGAGATTAACGGCAAGAGTGGAAGCAGGTAAAACCTTTGGAGAGGTACCACTAGCTTTATTAAATGTTGTCCCTGGTAACCAGACTTACTTTAATTTAACAGGTGCTTTTAATACGCTCAATTTCTACGAATTTGTAACTGATGAATATGTTACCATGCACTTAAATCACAATTTCAACGGTCGTATATTTTCTAGAATTCCAGGATTGCGTGATCTTAACCTGAGAGAGCTTGTAGGAATACGTGCGGTGTATGGAAAAATAAGCGATGAGAACATTGCGCTTAATGCAGGAAACATTAATTACCTAGCTCCAGAAGATGTATTTTGGGAATACAGTGCAGGAATAGGGAACATTTTTAAAATTCTAAGACTAGACGTCAGTTTTAGAGGTGGCTATAACTTCTTGCCTGACGCACGTTCTATGGCGATTACAGGTAGTTTTGGATTTTCTTTTTAGGTATATCCCAGAAAATTTGGCTCGAGAATTATAACTTCAAGAAATTGCTTTTTCCAAATTTATCAGGGATCTGTTAGAAATTTATTTCAATAGATTTTAACCAATTCGTTTCATCTTTCATACCACTGCATAGCGGTATCGGCTAGCTATGATCCTAATCTTATTTTTTACTTTTTTATCGTTTTTTATTTTCTTTTTTGAAAATAGACGTTTATCCTGAGGCAGCTCAGGGCGAAAGCGAGATCGTATAAACTCCTCTTTTGTAGGAATATGCCGAGATAATCTTCTATTTTAGCGCAAATTATATTTTTATGAGGCTTTTTACTTTTCTGGCTGTTTTGTTTTTTGGTTTTGTTGCAACTGCGCAGACTGCTGATGATTTTGTTTTTGAAGTTGATTTAAGCAGTTCTGGAAATTCTACATATAATTTTTACATAACTCACGTAGGTAATGTTAGTATCAATTGGGGAGATGGACAAACATCTTTTTTTCCTAATAGCCAAAATAGGCTTGTTTCTCATACATATAATATAAACGGTAATTATACAATATATTTAAATGGTCAAATTGATTCTTTCTCTTTTAATCGTAATGAGCCATTAGAAGTAGTTCAATGGGGATTCTCACAATTTCAAACCATGGAAGGTGCGTTTGAAGGATGTCAGAATCTAGTTATTAATTCTGTTGACCATCCCAACTTATCTCAGGTAACAAGTATGTCAAACATGTTTAATGGTGCTAAAAATTTTAATTCAGATATTTCTGCATGGGATGTGTCCAACGTTACTGATATGAGCGGTACCTTCAGATTAAATTGGACTTTTAATATCAATATTTCTAATTGGGATGTTTCAAATGTTATAAATATGGATGAGATGTTTAATTCGGCAATACTATTTAATCAACCTATAGGGAGCTGGGATGTTGCTAATGTGATTGATTTCACATACATGTTTTTGGGAGCCGCAGATTTTAATCAAGATCTATCTTCTTGGGATTTTCAACAAACCGCGAATTTACAAGACATGCTATTTTCTGCAAACTTAGATACATATAATTATGATGCGTTAATTCGCAATTTTTTAAACCTTCAATTAATTAATAAGAATTTGGGTATTTCAAATTTTGAATATTGTGATGTTTTTTCAAGGTCTCAGCTTAACAATCGAGGTTGGACTATTACTAATGATCGACAAGCTTCTAATTGCTCTAATCAAACATTGATCGGAAATATTCTTTTAGATGGAGATCAGAATGGTTGTGATTTTTTAGATATAAATGTAAATACTATCGCTGTAAATGTTAACGATGGGAATTATTCATTTAATTATTTTACCATTGATGGCGCTTATAGCGCAAACCTAAGACCAGGTAATTATACGGTTGTTCCAATTGTTGATTCTCAGCTTTTCAATATTACTCCAGATTCAATAATAATTACCATTACACCTTCAGGAATTGTCAACCAAGATTTCTGCGTCACCGCAACAACCCCAATTGATGACTTAGAAATAACCATCCTACCATTAGAAGGTGCCAGACCAGGTTTTGATACGAACTACAAACTCATTTATAAAAACAAAGGAAACACAAGATTATCAGGTTCTGTAGATTTTACTTACGAAGATGACTTTATGGATTTTCTTAATTCAAATCCAGCTACTACATCTTCAAGTACAGGAATGTTGAGTTGGGATTTTATAGATCTTGATCCATTTGAGACTCGTGAGATTGAATTCACTATGAATCTCAACACACCTACAGATCCTAATTTTCCTTTAAATAGTAATGATGTTATTAACTTTACAGCTATAATTAACCCTGCTCTTAACGATTCAACGCCATTAGATAATGTGTTTAATATAAAACAACAGGTTGTGAATTCTTACGACCCTAACGACAAGACTTGTTTACAAGGCAATAGAATAACACCAAGTATGGTAGGTTAATATGTGGATTATAGAATCCGATTTGAAAATGAAGGAACGGCGAGCGCTGTAAATGTAAGAATAGTAGATTATATAGATACTACAAAATATGATATTACAACATTAACACCACTAAGTGCGAGTCACGACTATACTACTACAATAACTGAAGGTAATAAAGTAGAATTCTTTTTTGACAACATCATGTTGCCATTTACCGCGCCAGCTAGTCAAGGTTATGTATTGTTTAAAATCAAAACTGTGGATACCTTAGTTTTAGGTGATGATTTTTCTAATCAAGCCGAGATTTATTTTGATTTCAACTTTCCAATCATTACTAATCTTGAGACGACAAACGTAGACATGACTGCAAGTTTAAATGATAATAATTTATTAGAAGTGAGCCTTTATCCTAATCCAGCTCAAAACTCGATTAGTTTAACCAGCAATTTAGCGTTTAAGGAATACACGATTTATGATACGCTAGGAGCAATCGTTTGTAAAGAAAAGTTAGATGTTCCAACGTTAAATCAAGAGATACAAATAGATCATTTGGATTCAGGATTGTACTTTGTTGAGGTAAAAGGAAATCAAAGTAGCTCTGTTTTAAAATTGATAAAAGAGTAATTTTCTAATAATTCAAAATAATCTAGCCCTTTTACTTAAGTGTAAATGGGCTTCTTTATTTTCCGCTTTCGCGAAAGCGAGATCACACTTTTTACCAGCTTCATTGTTTTCTTTTTATGAGCTATCGGTAAAATTTAAAAAGGACATAATAGCGCTACTAGAAAGATCAAGGCAAAACGATCTAAGCGAGCAAGTCATAAAGTGTGAGTTTTATAAATTTTTGATGCTGAAATTCTTTTAAAGGTAAAGGTGGTTTTCATATAGGCTCCTTGCATTTTTAGACAAACTAGAACTAATCGTAAAAGTGGTTCTTAACACAAATATGTTTCTCGCAACAAGTCGTATCTGTGATTATCATAAGGATGGTTTTGTTAACATAATTTTATTACATTAGCAAGAATTTAAAACCAAACTACATATTTATGGAATCATACATGATTTACATGCCACTCGTTCTGGCAGCCTTAGGATTACTTTACATGTTTACCAAAAAATCTTGGGTATTAAAACAAGATGCTGGTGATGGGAAAATGAAAGAGATTTCAGATTACATTTATGAAGGCGCTCTTGCCTTCTTAAAAGCTGAATATAAACTACTAGCTATTTTTGTAGCTATCGTAAGTGTAGCGCTTTTTGTAGTCTCTCTTGTAGTACCTACTACACACTGGTTGATTGTAATAGCATTTATTTTTGGTGCCGTATTTTCTGCCTATGCTGGAAATATAGGGATGAAAATTGCAACTAAAACTAACGTAAGAACTACTCAAGCCGCTCGTACGAGTTTGCCTAATGCTTTAAAAATATCTTTTGGCGGTGGTACTGTAATGGGTTTAGGTGTTGCAGGTCTTGCCGTTTTAGGGCTCACAGCATTCTTTATATTTTTCTACCACTATTTTATGGGTGGAGAATGGACCGATACAGATGCCATGACTATTGTTCTAGAAACACTGGCTGGTTTCTCACTGGGAGCTGAGTCTATTGCCCTATTTGCACGTGTAGGTGGTGGAATTTACACCAAAGCCGCAGACGTAGGCGCTGACCTTGTAGGTAAAGTAGAAGCAGGAATTCCTGAAGATGATCCTCGCAACCCAGCAACTATTGCAGATAATGTAGGTGATAATGTAGGTGATGTTGCTGGAATGGGTGCCGATTTATTCGGCTCTTATGTAGCGACTGTTCTTGCAGCAATGGTTTTAGGAAACTATGTCATTAAAGATATGGGTGGCAATATCGTCAGTGAAGGATTTGGTGGTATAGGTCCGGTTCTTTTACCTATGGCTATTGCAGGTGTAGGAATTATTATCTCCGTAATAGGTACTATGCTTGTAAAAATTAAAAGTAATGATGCTAAAGAAGCTCAAGTTATGGGAGCTTTAAATGTAGGTAACTGGACTAGTATAGTACTGGTTGCTGCAGCATGTTTTGGACTTTGTACGTGGATGCTTCCTGAAACGATGGAAATGGAGTTTTTTGGAGAAGGGATTGTTGAGATCTCATCAATGAATGTTTTCTATGCTACGCTGGTAGGACTAGTAGTAGGAGCGGTGATATCTTCAGTTACGGAGTATTATACAGGATTAGGTAAAAAGCCTATTTTAAAAATTGTACAACAATCCTCTACTGGAGCAGGAACTAACATTATTGCAGGTCTTGCAACAGGTATGATTTCTACATTCCCATCCGTATTGTTATTTGCTGGTGCGATTTGGGCTTCTTATGCTTTTGCAGGTTTTTATGGAGTGGCTCTTGCAGCTAGTGCGATGATGGCAACAACAGCAATGCAATTAGCGATCGACGCTTTCGGTCCTATATCTGATAACGCTGGCGGAATTGCAGAAATGAGCGAGCAAGAACCTATCGTACGTGAGCGAACTGATATTTTAGATTCTGTAGGTAATACTACTGCAGCAACTGGTAAAGGTTTTGCAATTGCTAGTGCAGCTTTAACTTCATTAGCTCTATTTGCTGCTTATGTAACTTTTACGGGAATAGACGGTATCAATATTTTCAAAGCGCCAGTACTTGCCATGTTATTTGTAGGTGGAATGGTGCCAGTGGTATTTAGTGCTCTTGCAATGAATGCCGTAGGAAAAGCAGCCATGGAAATGGTAGAAGAAGTAAGAAGGCAGTTTAGAGATATTCCGGGAATAATGGAAGGAACTGGTAAACCAGAATACGATAAGTGTGTAGATATTTCTACGCAAGCATCTTTAAAACAAATGTTATTACCTGGAGTTCTTACCATAGGATTTCCTTTAGTTATTGCTTTTGTTCCTATGCTTTTTGGGATGGATCATCTTGCTATTGCAGAGATGTTAGGTGGTTACATGGCAGGAGTTACCGTAAGTGGAGTGCTATGGGCAATTTTCCAGAACAACGCTGGTGGAGCCTGGGATAATGCAAAGAAATCATTTGAAGCAGGTGTGAAAATTAACGGTGAGATGACTTATAAAGGTTCTGATGCACACAAGGCAGCAGTGACCGGAGATACGGTAGGAGATCCTTTTAAAGACACATCTGGACCTTCTATGAACATTTTAATTAAGTTGACTTGTTTGATAGGTTTAGTAATCGCTCCTATATTAGGTGGTCATACGGTTGATGAGCAAGCGGCTGCTCCTAATACTTCAAAGGTTATTACTATTGAGGAAATGGCTTTAAATGATGATAGTACTGTTATACAAGATATAGATATACAAAAAACAGTCGATGAAGAAACAGGACTAGTATCTGCAAATGTTACCATTAAACGCAAGGTAAATGGTGCTACCGTTTCTAAAACACATCATTTTACAGGTACTAAAGCTGAGGTAAATGCTCAAATAGCGCAACTAGATACTAATGTAGCTAGTTTTAAATAAGAATACTCATTTATATTTAAAAAGCCGTCTCATGAAAATGAGACGGCTTTTATATTAATTACTATTTCCTTATGCTATTTCTTCCATTGCAGTTACTCTAATTAATGAGTTGAGAATTTCATCTCTGTGCTTAGTTAAAATATTTTTTGTAGATGGTGGTAATGTCGTTTCTGAAATAACTGAGTTATATTCTTCAACAGCAGTTTTCTCACCACGGATTGCTTCTTCTAAAATCGCTTCTTCGTTATCAGATGTAAAAGTCGACTTCAAATTCATCCAAGCACGATGGGCGTCACCTTTTAAACTTGTTCCTTTATCAACTTCTTCACCATAACTTCTTATTTCTTCTTTTAACTCATGTCCAAAGTTGTAACGCTCTTGAGCTTGTGTATCAAAGAAATTTTGCAATCTAGTGCTATCAACTTGTTCTTTGGCAAGTTTATAACCAGCCTCAGCGTCGTAGTTCTTAGTTAGTAAATCGTTTAATTTTTGGGATACTTCTTTTGTGTAATTCATTGTATTTGTTTGTATGGTTATTAATTATGTCTACAATATAGATTAATAGTACAGTTAGAAAGTAGCGATTAAGATAGGTTTACACTAAGCTTAGTATAAATTTAGGCTTTGAACAAATTAGATTCAAAATGTGTTAAATGAATTAACTATTGACGTGTTTTAAAAGATTTTCAAAAGAGATATAAATGATTCCGCTTTCGCGAAAGCGCAATAACAATTAATAGAAAAGCCCGATCAATAAGATCGGGCTTTTTAAATATGAATAATCGTCGCTATTCTAAGAACCACACATCTCGCAGTCATCACCATTGCTGGCAGCTTCTTTGGCGCGTTGTAAGATGAGTTTGTACTCTTCGGCACTCATTTCTTCACTCTCTGTAACCACATTAGTGTTTACGATAGGTTGCGCTTGATTCATGACATTTGCCGCAGCAGGCGCGCTATCATCTACAAATAGCGATTGTGTCTGTCCTGGTGCCGGAGCAGCTGGTGTATGAGCTGTCACAGGAGCAGGCTTTTGAACTTGTTGCGCTCTTAAGGTATTTGCTGCCTGTGTTGGGGCTGCTGTATTTATAACAGGAGTACTCACTGGAGCAGGTGCAGCTACTGGTGCGGCTTTCTTTTCCTTAGTTACGGTAAACTTGATCGCGTCTACCGCAGCTTTTGTTCTCAGGTAGTACATTCCAGTTTTCAAACCGCTCTTCCAAGCATAAAAATGCATAGAGGTCAACTTTGAAGTAGTAACATTTTCCATGAACAGGTTCAGGGATTGTGATTGATCAATGAAGTAACCTCTTTCTCGAGACATATCGATAATGTCTTTCATCTTCAATTCCCAAACTGTTTTGTATAGTTCCTTAATGTCTTCTGGGATTCCTTCAATTGCTTGAATAGAACCGTTATTTCTCATAATAGCATTTTTCAAGCTATCATCCCAAAGCCCTAAATCTACAAGGTCTTTTAACAGGTGTTTGTTCACTACTATAAACTCACCAGAAAGAGTTCTACGCGTATAAATGTTAGAAGTATAAGGTTCAAAGGCTTCGTTGTTTCCAAGTATTTGCGATGTACTCGCTGTAGGCATAGGTGCAACAAGAAGTGAGTTTCTTACACCATGCTCCATTACTTTAGTTCTTAAGTCTGCCCAATTCCATCTACCGCTTAATTGGTCGTCATTGATATTCCACATGTTATATTGAAACTGTCCTTGTGACATAGGTGAACCAGCAAATGTAGAATAAGCACCTTCTTCTTGTGCCATTTCCATAGAGGCTTCACAAGCTGCAAAGTATAATGTTTCAAAAATTTCTGCATTAAGTTTTTTTGCTTCATCGCTTGTAAATGGTAAGCGCAACATGATAAAAGCATCAGCAAGTCCTTGAATACCTAATCCTACAGGTCTATGACGCAAGTTAGAATTCTCTGCTTCTTTTACAGGATAGTAGTTGCGATCAATAACTTTATTCAAGTTGCGTGTTACTCTTTTTGTAACTTTATACAATGCTTTATGGTCAAAAGCACCATCTTTTATAAACATAGGTAGCGCAATAGATGCTAGATTACAAACAGCTACCTCATCTGGTGCGGTGTATTCTATGATCTCAGTACAAAGATTTGATGATCTAATAGTACCCAGGTTCTTTTGATTGGACTTATTATTTGCTGCATCTTTATACAACATGTACGGTGTACCGGTTTCAATTTGAGATTCTAAAATTTTATCCCAAAGCTCACGTGCATGAATGGTTTTGCGTCCTCTTCCTTCTTGTTCATATTTAGTGTACAATGCTTCAAACTCATCGCCGTGCACATTATAAAGATCAGGGCATTCATGTGGACACATTAAGGTCCAAGATTCATTTTGTTCTACACGCTTCATGAAAAGATCTGAGATCCACATGGCATAGAATAAATCTCTTGCTCGCATTTCTTCTTTACCGTGATTCTTTTTAAGATCTAGGAAATCAAAAATATCTGCATGCCATGGCTCCATATAAATAGCAAAAGAACCTTTACGTTTTCCTCCACCTTGATCTACATAACGAGCAGTGTCGTTATATACTTTAAGCATAGGAACTATACCGTTAGAAGTACCATTAGTACCACCTATGTAAGAACCTCTAGCGCGTATGTTGTGAATAGACAAACCTATTCCGCCGGCGCTTTGCGAGATTTTAGCTGTTTGCTTTAATGTATCATAAATACCTTCTATACTATCATCTTGCATTGTCAATAAGAAACAAGAAGACATTTGAGGTTTAGGCGTACCAGCGTTAAATAAGGTAGGTGTTGCATGAGTGAAGAACTTTTTAGACATCAACTCATAAGTCTCGATAGCAGCATCAAGATCATCGATATGTATTCCTACAGACACACGCATTAACATGTGCTGTGGACGTTCTGCAATCTGACCGTTTATTTTTAATAAATAACTGCGCTCTAATGTTTTAAACCCAAAGTAATCGTACCCAAAATCACGATTATAAATAATGGCCGAGTTCAAACGGTCTGCATTATCTTGTATTACTTTGTAAACCTCGTCAGAGATCATAGGTGCCTTTTTATTCGTACGTGGATTAACGTATTCATAAAGATCAGTTACTACGTCACTAAAGGTCTTTTTTGTGTTCTTATGTAAGTTAGAAACAGAGATGCGTGCAGCAAGTCTTGCGTAGTCTGGATGAGCTGTAGTCATCGTTGCAGCAGTTTCTGCCGCTAGATTGTCCAATTCACTTGTAGTAACTCCATCGTACAATCCATCAATAACTCTCATGGCTACTTTAACAGGATCTACATGGTTACTCAAGCCATAACATAATTTACGTACTCTCGCTGTGATCTTGTCAAACATTACTGGCTCTTTGTGGCCATCTCTTTTTACTACAAACATAATGAACTCGGTTTTGGGTTATGAGAAAAGGATTCCATTCCCTTTCTCATTAATTAGGGTTAACAGTGTCGAAAGCATCAAAAAACACCTTCTAAATTATTTATGGGACAATCTATTTTACAGATTGTATCTTTTTGAAATTGAATTACTTAGAAATCTGCATCAAGAGAGAATGAGTCCATAGTGCTCTTATCTTCCTTAGTGCTATTCATTACACCGGCTTTTTGGTATTCACCAACTCTTTTTTCAAAGAAGTTCGTTTTACCTTCCATACCGATTAGATCCATAAAATCAAATGGATTAGTAACGTTGTAAACAGGATCGCATTCTAGTTCTACAAGCAGTCTATCTGTTACAAATTCTAAATATTGAGTCATCAACTTAGCATTCATACCTATCAAGCTAGCAGGTAATGACTCTGTAATGAACTCACGTTCTATATTTAACGCGTCTACAATTATTTCTGTAATACGCTCTTTAGGTACTTTATTAATTAAGTGATGATTGTGTAAGTGAACGGCAAAATCACAGTGCATTCCTTCATCACGAGAGATCAACTCATTAGAAAAAGTAAGCCCAGGCATCAAGCCGCGTTTCTTTAACCAGAAGATAGAACAGAAAGCACCAGAAAAGAAAATTCCTTCTACTGCAGCAAAAGCGATAAGACGCTCTGCAAAAGATGGGCTCTCTATCCATTTCATTGCCCAGTCTGCTTTTAATTTAATGGCAGGAAAGTTCTCTATAGCTTTAAAAAGCTGGTCTTTTTCTTTCTCATCTTTTACATAAGTATCGATAAGTAATGAATAAGTCTCTGAGTGAATGTTTTCCATCATGATCTGGAAACCATAGAAAAATTTAGCTTCAGAATATTGTACTTCATTTACAAAATTCTCTGCTAGGTTCTCGTTTACAATACCATCACTAGCAGCAAAAAATGCAAGAATATGTTTAATGAAATAACGCTCGTCAGAATTAAGTGAATTTTGCCAGTCCGTAAGATCAACTTGAAGATCGATTTCTTCGGCAGTCCAGATGCATGCTTGTTGCTTTTTGTACCATTCCCATAAATCATCATGTTGAATAGGGAAAATAACAAATCGGTTTGGGTTCTCTTGTAAAATAGGTTCTTGCGTCGTTTGCATGCTTCTGTAAATTTTCTCTGTTATTTCTTAATACTCGGGACTAACAAATATGGCTCAACTTTGGAGCGATTCCATGAGTTTAACAATTACATTTTTCACAAGTTTTCAACATGCTTAAAAGTTAACAAAAATTAAAAATATGCTTGTAACCTTTAGATTAACAGCTTGTTAAATGTTTATCGTATTTTTTGGTTCATTTGTAGAACAAGAGTTTTGGAACGGTAGTTTTTATCACTACTCAGCCTAGTTTTGAAGTAAAATCCTACAACGTTAATTTATTTTTTCCTGAGAAGTTATTCACTTTTGAAAAGGGTGAAAAAAGAAGAGAATGATTTTTTTGAACGCATATTTCAAGAAAATGGATCTAAAAATCTTCAGCAATGTTCTCTAATTCTGAGTACCATGTTTGACCAAATTTTCTTGTCAAAGGCTCTTTTAAAAATTTGTATACAGGAACGCCTAATTCTTCTCCAAGTGTACACGCATCATCACAAATTTGCCATTTGTGGTAATTTACCGCTTTAAAATCTGTGTATTCTTGAATACGCACTGGATACAAATGACAAGAGATAGGTTTGTAAAAGGTGGTTTTGCCATCTCTGTAAGCGCTTTCTATACCACATAATGCGGTGCCATCTTCTTTAAAGGTAGCATAAACACACTCAGCACCATCAACTAGAGGTGTTTCTAGTTCTCCATTTTCTCTCTCTATCCAGGTACCTTGTGCTTCTATCGCGGCAATTCCCTCTGGACGTAAATATGGTTTTACATTTTCATATTCCTTATCTAGAATGTCTAATTCTTCTTTTTCTAACGGTGCGCCAGCTTCACCAGCGACACAGCAAACGCCTTTGCATGCGGTAAGGTTGCACACAAAATCTTTTTCTAGAAGATCATCAGAAACTATAGTTTTTCCTAGTTGAAACATGATAAGGGATATTAAAGTTGCAAAGATACCTTTTGAAAAGTTAAACTTAAATTTAAATCTAAGTCTATTATCAGCAAACGCTGAGAAAACTACCAGCCGATCCCTGATAAATTTGGAACGCGCTTTTAAACAAAATGTAGAAGCATAAGCCAAATTTTCTGCGATGACTCCTTGAACTTGAATTCGAATTTGAAAAGAGCCTCTCAGAGGTTTCTTCCCTATGGGAAGATAGAAGATGGGCTACAGAGTGGGAAATTGATTATAGCTTATGGTTATCTCGCTTTCGCGAAAGCGGACTTAAAATAAATATTTAATAGGATTTCTAATTCATTTATATTTGCACAAGACATCTTATACTTATGAAGTACAAACGCATTTTACTAAAATTATCTGGAGAGGCTTTAATGGGCGAGCGACAATATGGTATCGACCCTAAAAGACTTGCCGAATATGCTCAAGAAATCAAGGAAGTTACTGATCTAGGTGTTGAGGTAGCCATCGTTATAGGTGGAGGAAACATTTTTAGAGGAGTAGCAGGTGCGAGTAATGGTATGGATCGCGTGCAAGGTGATCATATGGGAATGCTTGCTACCGTAATAAACGGTCTTGCTTTACAAAGTGCGCTGGAAGATGCTCATGTTCCTACCAGACTTCAGACTGCAATTAAAATTAATGAAGTGGCAGAGCCTTTTATAAGACGTAAAGCGATGAGACATCTTGAGAAGGGACGTGTAGTTATCTTTGGCGGTGGAACAGGTAATCCTTATTTTACAACAGATAGTGCTGCCGTTTTAAGAGCTATAGAAATAGAAGCAGATGTTATCTTAAAAGGAACCAGAGTGGATGGAATTTATACGGCAGATCCTGAAAAAGACGCATCAGCTACAAAATTTGATCACATCACCTTTGACGATGTATTGCGCAAAGGTTTAAAGGTTATGGATACTACCGCATTTACTTTAAGTCAAGAAAATGAATTGCCTATAATCGTATTTGATATGAATACTAATGGTAATTTGATCAAGTTGCTTAATGGTGAAAACATAGGAACCAAAGTACAATTGTAAAAACGGCAATATATTTGCTGCGCATTTAATAAAACTATTGCAATGACAGAAGAAATAAATTTTATACTTGATAGTACCAAAGAAAATATGGATAATGCTATCAAACACCTTGAGAAGCAATTATTAAGTATACGTGCTGGAAAAGCGATGCCAGCGATGTTAAGTACGGTTATGGTAGATTATTATGGAAGCCAGACACCTCTATCTCAAGTAGCAAATGTATCTACTCCTGATGCTCGTACCTTGAGCATTACCCCTTGGGAGAAAGGGATGATTACTGAGATAGAAAAAGGAATCATGTATGCAAACTTAGGATTAAATCCTATGAATAATGGGGAAAGCATCATTATCAACGTGCCTGCTCTAACTGAAGAAAGACGTAAAGACCTTGTAAAGCAAGCGAAAGCCGAAGGAGAAGAAGCAAAAATAGGAGTGCGTAATGATAGAAAAGTTGCGATGAACGATCTTAAGAAATTAGACATTTCTGAAGATTTATTAAAAAATGCCGAAGGTGATGTTCAAGAACTGACTAACAAGTATGTGGCAAAAATAGATGAGCACTTAGTTGTTAAAGAAAAAGAAATTATGACTGTTTAATCATAGTTATTGTTATAATTAAAACGCCAGCGCAATAGCTGGCGTTTTTTTATGTTCTTAATAATTCCTTAACTAGCTTATTTATAAAAGGCACCTTGTTTTACATTTGAAACAATCATACATCATTAAATGAAAATTTTAAATTGTGTTTTTCCATTTTTACTTTTTGTGATTACTATCGCACAAGGTCAGAATATGCCAGAAGCTCAGCACTTGATCCAGAACGTTTTGGAAAAGACTACAGTTAATGATCCTACTGTTGTCTTAGAGTCCTTTAAATATGATGCTTATGAGAATTTAAAAGTGTCTGGAGATCCAGAGGCGCTTACTGGACCTGGTTATAAAAAAACAGAATTACGTAAAACACTCAAAAAGACTGGAGTCTTTTTTGCAGAGAAAACATCTGTACATATCTACAATCAGAAAGAAGGTTATAAGGAGATCATTACAGGGGCAAATATGCCAGGATTTGAAGAACTGGTGTATCCTATTTATAATATTAATTTTCAGTCAGAAAATGTTTATGATACTAGATATATCATTTTTGATCAAGAATACATAAGTCCTTTAAATAAAAAGGCTCTATCCTATTACGATTTTGAGATTGTAAAGGATTCTATCATTTCTGGTAGAAAGGTGTTCAAAGTAAATTTTTTACCTAAAAATGATAATAAGGTACTTTTTTTAGGGAGTTTATTTATAGATCAAGAAAATTATGCTGTTGCTAGGGCAGTATTTGAGAAGTCTGGAGACCTGAATATAAAAGCTTATCATGATTTTACATATGATAACCAGACTGCTTTGTGGTATAATAGTTCTAGAAAACTATATGTACGTCAAGAAAAAACTAGGAAAGAATTAGAGCTTTTTGGTGGTAGGTTAGAAGTCGGTATTGAGAAAAAAGTGAATGATGATGATAAAGCTGCAGAAGAGCTTTATTTAATTATTGAGGCCATAAATGCAAACTTTAAGACTAATAAAGAAATTGACTACGGCAGGAAAGGATTAACCATTGAGATTCAAGACAGCGCATTAACTCAAAAAGAAGCTTACTGGGATAAATACCGCGGCGACGATGCTTTTTCTACTACAGAACTGGCAAGATTCATGGATCTGGATAGTATTGTCGCTGCCAGTAAAATTACACGTAATCTAGAGACTATTGATAAATTTAAACTAGGTTACTTCCCTGTGGGTTTTGTAGATATAGATTTGAAATATCTTGTTAAGTTTAATGATTACGAGGCTTTTAGAGTAGGAATGGGTGGTCAGACAAATGAGAAGTTGAGTGAAAACTTTAGAATTAATGGTTATCTAGCTTACGGGACCAAAGATGCAGTTTTTAAGCATAAAATCGGGATCGGTTATCGATTAAATAAAGAAAAGAATACCTGGTTAAATATTTATAAGCAAGATGATATTACAGAATTTGCTGCAGAAAGTTTTCTTACTGATGCTCGCGTGTACTCTTTATTTGAGCCTCGATTAATTAATATACCTACCTTCTATTTATATAATCAATATGGGATGAGCCTGCAGCAGCGCTTATTTCCATCTGTAATTAGTGAGGTCTCGCTTTCGCGAAAGCGGATTTCTCAAACTACTAGTTATCAATTTATTCCTGAGGAAGGTGAGGTGTTCTCTGATTATGTTCTTGCAGAAGTTGCTCTAGGCGCGCGATGGAGCCCTTTAAGTAGTTTTATGCGCACACCTAAAGGCTATCAAGAAATATCACGTGGGTATCCTATTTTAAGTGGTCAAGTAACACAAGGAATAAGAGGTCTGGCAGAAAGTAACTTTAATTACTTCAAACTTTCGGCTAAAGCAGAGTATGCTATAAAACGACCAGATAATTCTTTTACAGAATTTCTTGTAGAAGGACATTACAGCACTGGAGAAGTGCCATTAACGCACCTTTTTCATGCTTACCCTAATGCACCTAATAAAGATGAGGTATTACAAAGGTTCTCAGTGGCTGGGCGACGCAGTTTTGAAACCATGTATTTTAATGAATTCTTCTCTGATAAAATCATGATCGGGCAGGTGCGTCATAAATTTGCTCCTTTTGATATTTTTTCATTTTTAAAGCCAGAACTTGTGCTAGTTTCTAAAATTGCTTGGGGCGATATAGATAACATAGAAAGACATCAAAATGTAACTATAAACACCCTAGAGAAAGGATATCTAGAAAGTGGTTTTGAGCTCAATAAGTTAATTTTTGGTTTTGGTTTAAGTGCTAGTTACCGATATGGTGCTTACACTTTACCTGATTTTGAAGACAACCTCGCTTTAAAATTTACATTCTACCTAGAGCTATAATGCTGGACTGTTCATAATTAACTTTTTTTTGATTCTAACTTAGGTCTTTTAAGTACCTTTGCACGCCTTAAATTCCCGCATGCAAAAGTTATTCAGTTTTAGATTTTGGAACAGTATCGCTAGACTTATCTTGCGTAATCGAGAGGTAATTTTAGGACTGATTTTAATTATCACAATTGCTTTTACTACACAGTGGAAGCACATGCAGTTCACGCATACTGAGGCTAACTTACTGCCAGATGATCACCCTATTAATGAAGAGTACAATCAGTTTCTGGATAAATTTGGTGAAGAGGGAAACCTAATTATTCTAGGTGTAGAAAATAAAAACTTAGAAACTTTTCAAAATTTTAATGCCTGGAATGAGCTAGCAGACTCACTTGCTACATTTAATGAGATTGAGCTGGTTTTATCTACTTCTAATTTACCTAACCTATCCAAAACTCCAGACAATAAAAAATTTATCGTAAGTCCTGTGCTTTCAGAAAAAATGAATAGCAATGGAGATCTAAAAGACTTTAAACAAAAGCTTTTTAATGACTTACCATTCTATAAAAATTTAATCTATTCAGAAAATGATAGCGTTATACGCACTGCCGTTTATTTAAAGAAGGATATTGTTAATACCGTAGAGCGCAAAGAATTTATTTTAGATCACTTTGTTCCTTTGGTCAACTCTTATTCAAATACATATGATCTAGATATCAGGACATCTGGAATGCCTTACATCAGGACTTTGAATGCGCAGAATATTGTTGACGAAATAGGGATGTTTTTGCTTGCAGCATTACTGGTAACCTCTGGAATTTTCTTTTTCTTTTTTAGATCATGGCGCGCCACATTTATTTCCATTGTAACAGTTGTAATAGGTGTTATGTGGGCTTTTGGGATACTAGGGTGGATAGGTTATGAAATCACTGTGCTCACTGCTTTAATACCACCGTTGATTATTGTGATAGGTATCCCTAACTGTATATTCTTAATCAATAAATACCAGCAGGAGATTAAAAATCATGGTAATCAAGCTAAATCGTTACAGCGTGTGATTACTAAAGTAGGTAATGCCACTTTAATGACTAACCTGACTACGGCAAGCGGTTTTGCTACATTTATTTTTACAGAGAGTAAGTTGCTCGTGGAATTTGGTGTGGTAGCTAGTATTTGCATCATAGCTATTTTCTTATTGAGCTTAATGATTATTCCTGTCATTTACAGCTATCTACCTATTCCTAAAGAACGTCATTTACAGCATTTGGGTAAAACGTGGATCAATTCCTTTACAGACTGGAATGAGCGTATGGTAAAAAGACAGCGCATTCCTATTTACATAACAAGTGTAGTCGTGTTGATCTTGAGTTTTATAGGAATTTACCAAATTAAAGTTTCTGGAAGCCTTATTGAAGACATGCCCAAAGGGATGCAATTTTATAAAGATATCAAGTTCTTTGAAGAAAGCTTTGATGGAATCATGCCTCTAGAAATTGTGGTTTATAGTAAAAATGAAAAAGTCACTGGTCTTAAAACACTTAAAAAGCTCAATAAATTAGAAGAACATATTATTGAAACACCAGAGCTTTCAAGGCCCTTATCCATTGTAAGCGCCGTAAAGTTTAGTAAACAGGCTTTTTATGGTGGCGATCCAGAATATTTTGAATTACCATCTACCTATGATGCTGTAACGATGTCGCGACTGGTAAAGAAAAGCTCTAATGATATTTCTTTAATGAAGAGTTTTGTAGATAGTACAGGACGTAACGCTCGTATCACGACCTTTATGAAAGATATGGGAACCGACCGCATGGAGCGTGTAGAAGAAAATCTAAGAGAAAAAATAAAAACTATTTTTCCTGATGATCGTTATGACGTTTCCTTGACAGGTAAAGCATTGGTTTTTCAAAAAGGTACCGATTACCTGATCAATAACTTGATACTTTCCTTATCACTGGCAATAGTGCTTATAGCCTTATTCATGGCATGGATGTTCAAGTCTCTACGTATGATTTTTGTATCACTCGTTCCTAACTTACTTCCTTTACTTATTACCGCAGGATTAATGGGTTACTTAGGAGTCCCTATTAAACCATCTACCATTTTAGTGTTTTCTATCGCTTTTGGTATTTCTGTGGACGATACCATTCATTTTCTAGCCAAGTACCGTCAGGAGCTTACCGCCAATAACTGGCGTATTAAAAAGTCAGTCTATGCTGCCTTAAGAGAAACTGGCGTGAGCATGTTTTACACATCTATTGTTTTGTTTTTTGGTTTTTCTACGTTTACGATTTCTAGTTTTGGAGGTACAGTGGCGTTAGGAGCTTTGGTAAGTGCGACTTTACTTTTTGCAATGGCAGCAAATTTATTACTGTTACCTAGTATGCTGCTGTCGTTAGAACGTAGTATTGCAAACGAGCGCACTCTTAAAAAGCCAGCTATTCCATTAGTGGAGCCTGTCCAAGATGAAGAAGAGTAGAGTAGTGTTCTTGTTTCCGCTTTCGCGAAAGCGAAATAATCAATAGCACTTACACCTTTTTACATTCTCTATGTATTACAAGCTGTAATAATTGTTCTATAGGTGCATAAAAATTATATTTGCCGCTTGTAATAGATGTAATAACAGAATGAAGACAATAACCACCATACTCCAGTCAGATCCTAGTATGATCGAGATGACCGTCAAAGGTTGGGTACGTAGTTTTAGAAACGATAGATTCATAGCGATTAACGATGGTTCTACCATTCATAATTTACAGGCTGTGATAGAACCAGAGAGTTTTGATCGAGAACTGCTAGATCAAATTACCGTTGCCAGCGCTGTTGCTGTTACAGGTATATTAGTAGAAAGTGAAGGTTCTGGTCAGCGAGTGGAATTACAGGCTACTAAAGTTGAGGTTCTTGCCGGTGCAGATCCTGAAGAAGTAAAGAAAACGATTCTATCTCCTAAAAGACATAAACTAGAAACACTTAGAGAGCAAGCACACCTACGTGTACGCACTAATACCTTTGGTGCTGTGATGCGCGTGCGAGCAGCTTTATCATTTGCAGTACATAAATACTTTAATGAGAATGGTTTTTATCAAGCACACACACCTATCATTACAGGAAGTGATGCTGAAGGTGCTGGTGAGATGTTCCGTATCTCTACCTTAGATCCTAAGAATCCACCGCTTGATGAAGATGGCAACATCAACTATAAAGAAGATTTCTTTGAAAAAGAATCTAACCTTACAGTTTCTGGGCAGTTAGAGGCAGAGACGTATGCCATGGGGTTAGGTCAAGTATATACCTTCGGTCCAACATTTAGAGCCGAGAATTCTAATACGTCTCGTCACCTTGCTGAATTCTGGATGATTGAACCTGAGGT
>NZ_MAAX01000029.1 GCF_002162835.1 Nonlabens dokdonensis | reverse complement strand
TTATTTGTAAGTGGTGAAAGCTCTTTTTTACTTCAATTGGTATTATAAAGTTTTTTTAGTTCTGTCAGCTGTTTAGGTGTATCTAAATCAATAAAGGCTGCTGGCATGCGAATGCTTCGTAATATTTTAGTGTGTTGATCAATCACTGATTTTGCTCCATGGCCTCGTTTGAGTTGGCTCAAATCACTAAAGCAGTGCTGTGGAAATATTACCGGAGGCCCTTTAATACCAGTGTCATTAGAGGCTGTATAGATATATTCAGGTTTTTTCTGCCACTTCCGTATAAATAATGTAAGCTCATCAATACCCAACTGCCATTGGTCAACCAATAACAACATCACGGCTTGAGTATTAGAATTAAGAGCAGAAACCCCTTTAGCAATTGAAGAAGCAAGACCTTGCTGCCAATTTTCATTAATAATATATTTGATCGCAGTTTTACCCTTCCTGATGACAGTGGATTTAGATTTCCATGGAATGGTGCACCAGGTGATGAGATAAGAATTACTGCCCAAAGTAATACACAGATATTTCCTGGTGATGATGTTAGGATAGGGATTTTCTTTACCATCGATTCAAGTTTAACACCAGGAACTATAGTTACAAACTGTGTCGACTTAACTGCTGATATTGTTCTCAATAATGCACCAAATCTTCCTACTGGAAATGAATCCTGTATAGATTTACTTATTGAAGCGCCATCTATGGACGTTTGTATCAATAAAAATGTGAGACTAGCAGATTCTTTGAATCCATTTGTTACTAGTATTACAAATATTTCTCCTAATGATGAAGTTGAATTTGAAATATGCGTTCAAAATAATGGGAGTTTAGACTTTAATGGCCGGATGGAAGATATACTAGACCCTAAATACGAATTCATTTCTGTAGATAACTCAAATATGCCATTAGGAGTTACTTTTACCCAGAATGGTCAGAATTTAATCTGGGATAATTTAAATGTTGATCAAACATGTGATGTATTTGAATATGATACCGGATGTGCGATCACTGGAATCTTTTATTGCGCAAGGGTAAAGGCAAGAGTTAGACCTCAAACCGTAGCAGGCAACATAGATAATAATGCAAGTTTAATTGATAATTCTGGAGTAATTCTAGAAACCTCCGATTTTGCAAAGGTTAATGTTATTGAATCTTCCGTATTTGTAATTAGAAAAGAAGTCTCTGTTGATAATATCAATTTTCAATCAGCTCCATTAGTTATTGATCCTAATTGTGATAATACTGTATTCTATCGTATTACTGTTGAAAACATAGGTAATAGAGATGCTACACAATTCTTGCTTTTTGATGAACTACCATTTCTAGGAGACGTGTTTTATCCTACCTCGTTAGGTCGCAATAGTACATTCTCCTTTATGAACGCAACTAGTACTACCAGTGATTTTAATACCAGTTATTTAAATTATTATCCATCCTTTAATTTTTCACCTAGTAATTTTAATTGTAACTCTACTCCTATAGGGACCTCAAGTTTTGATGCTAGTAGTAGAACAATCCGTTTTGAGAACAGTCGTACATTAACAAATGTAGATATATTTGAGGTAGTGATAGAACTAGAATTACCTAATTCATTAACTTCAAATGATATAGCCATTAATAGTGCATATGTTGTAAACTGCGCGGTTCCTGGTAGCATTATATCTACATCAAGTATTACTTCACCAGCAATAATAGACATTCAAAAAACTGTAGAAGCTGGTTTTGATATATCTACAGATTTATGTTCCACTAGTGCTGCAGTAGATTTATTCAGTTTAATACCTGGAAATCCAGATGCAGGAGGAACTATATCACCTGTACTTGCTAGCGGCAGTAATATTTTTGACCCAGCAATTGATGTCGCAGGAACCTATACTTATACAGTAACAGGAACTCCTTCTTGTGCAACTGATAGTTCTGAAATAACGATAACCATAACACCACAGCCAGATCCTGGGCTAGATGCTACTATCACACTTTGTGAGACAGATACTGCTGTAAATTTATTCAATTTTTTAAATGGAACTCCAGATAATGGTGGATCATGGACACCATTATTAATGAGTAACAGTGGTATTTTTGATCCCGCGATAGATCCAGCAGGAACGTATACTTATAGCATTCCATCATTAAATTCTTGTCCAGGAGTTAGTGCAAATGTTACAGTGATAATTAACTCAGCGGCAAACGCTGGAATGGATAATTCTATAGATTTATGCTCCACCGATAATCCAGTAGATTTGACATCATTGCTCTTAGGAGCACCTGATCTAGGCGGAACTTGGTCGCCAGCTTTAGCCAGCGGAACTAGCATGTTTGATCCGAGTATAGACCTTGCTAACACCTATACATATACCGTTAGTGGTAACGCACCTTGCACTGATGATACTTCTCAACTTAATATAAGTATTACTACAGCACCTGATCCTGGAATTGATGGAACAGTAGATATATGCGCAAATGCAAATTCTATAGATCTTTTTAATAGTATTAACGGTACACCACAACCAGGTGGCGTATGGACACCTACCTTAAATAGTGGTAGCGGTATATTTGACCCTTCAATAGATCTTGCAGGAAATTATATGTATACTATTGCCGCCACGGGCTCATGTCCACCAGTTTCTTCACAAGTATCAGTAAACATTACGCCAGCACCAGATCCAGGTTTAGATTCTATAGTCAACATTTGTACAACTGGGCCAGAAATAAATTTAATTACTCTTCTTGATGGTACTCCAGAAAATGGTGGAGTCTGGAGCCCTACATTAGCATCTGGAACGGGACTTTTTGATCCTGCATTAGATAATGAAGGTATCTATACTTATACCGTAAGCCGCAATGGTTGTAATGATGAAAGTTCTTTATTACAAATTATATTTAATCCTGATGTTGTTATAGCCAGTGCAAATGATCAAGAAGAATGTGATGCTATAGGTGATAATGATGGCCTTACCTTATTTGATTTGTCTATAGAAGAATCTGCTATTTTAAATGGGCTAAATACTACTGATCATACGATAACATATCACCTATCTAATGAAGATGCATTAAATGGGAATAACAGCGTTAATGTCAATTACACAAATTCAAATATAACCGAAACAATTTATGTAAGAGTTGAAAATAATACGACCGGTTGCTTCTCAATTACCACCTTTAGTATTACCGGTATTAAACTTCCAGAATCACAATTATTTGATGAATATGAAGCTTGTTTAAATGAAAATGGTGTCCCAATAAATCCATCGAGATTACCGATTTTAGACACACAACTATCTAACGCTTCCTATGAGTTTAACTGGTTTTATGAAGGAAATCCTATAGCAGGTGCCGTAAATAGCACTTACACAGCAAACGCTATAGGAAACTATAGTGTAGAGATAACTGATAGAAATACAGGATGTGTAAACGTAGATGAAACCGCTGTAATTCAAGAGCCTTATCTTGTGGCACAGGCGATTTTAATTACCAATCAATTTGATCGTAATCCTACCATCGAAGTGAATGTTTTAAATGATCGTGGTGACACCTATTTATATAGATTAGATAATGGACCATGGCAAGAAAGTAATAGGTTTGAAAATCCTGAAGATGGTATTCATACTATAAGTGTAAAGGGACCTAACAGTTGTGGCATCGCGACAGACCGAATCCTAGTTTTACGATATCCTAGGTTTTTTACACCTAACAATGATAATTTTAATGACTACTGGCAAATTGAAAACCTAAGAGATCGCGATGGTAATAAATTATATATCTATGATCGTTTTGGAAAGTTACTTAAACAACTTTCCTTAGATGGTCCTGGATGGGATGGAACGTATAATAATAAACCTTTACCATCGTCAGATTACTGGTTTACAATTGAATATGTAGACCCCAATACTGGTGAAGAAGCCGTATTGAAATCACATTTTTCTTTAAAGAGGTAGTAATATGATTGTCCCGCTTTCGCGAAAGCGAGATTAAATCAAATCAATTCAAGTATACGGTTTATGGAATGAAACTTGAACTTAATGGATTGCTATTATATCAAAGAAGTGTACGCCCCTATATTTACAATGTAATTTTACAATTTGGGGGAATTGAAAAATTGGCCAAATCGAGACGGTGAAAGCTGTCTCGATTTTTTGTTTAAGAAAATCATGTTAATCTTCTACAAGAAAAGCTGCCAAGTCGTAACTTTGTCACATGAGTGAAGAAAAAAAACCAGATTACGTAGTTTACGACGAAGAAACAGGCACCTATAATGCTGCGCTTCTTCCCTACTCTAGTGGCGTGTCTGCCCCTAAAATTACTACTCCAGACATCACTTCATGGAAACAAACTAATATCAATAAGGTGAACCATGAGATTAAATCACAATTTGACCAACTCAAAGAGCAGTACGATGCCATGGTTAAAAAATATGAGGATAATCAACTAGTTTATGGTGCAAAATTCTCCTTTGAACCTATCGTAGGAGAAACCTATCATCTCTACAAAGGTCGCAAAGATGGATTACCATTCTTATCTGTAATACATCCTACAGAGTGTTCATGGGATTTTGTAGGGACGTACCGATTAACTTCTGAAAAGCTTTGGGAAGAAATAGATAACTAGGATTTACTCCATATTTTTACATCTAATTTTAAGTGCTTAATGATTTTTTCAAAGGATTTAATGTCTTCTATGTAATTAGTAAAATAAGCCGCTCCGTTTACTGGTTCATTGATATCTACACTGAAGTAATCACGATCCCAAGGAATAGTCATATACATTTTGCCAGATCTAAAGGAAATCATAGGATGTACTTTCTCTGTTTCAATAATCTGGACTATAGAGTTGATCAAGCTAGGCGATAATACATAATATGCCATTTGCGCGTTAGTGGTATAAACAGAGTAATTACTGCTTACTGTATGATTATCTATTTCCATTTTTGAATAAGACGATCCAAAAACAGCATCGCTAAATTTATCCCAATTACTTTCTAGTTTTTTAGGGATCAATATCACATCACCTTCAAAACTTTTATTAAAATTTGCATAAAGAAATAAACCTCTGTAATACTTAATGGTATCACGTACAAAACCAAATTCAACTATAGGTTGAACGCCATCTTCCTGATTAAACAATCCGTGTAATATCGCTATAGGAAATAACAAAATGGCTAGAATAAACCCACCAAATGATTTTAACCAATTAATATCTTTTCTATAAAACGCAACTTCAGTAAAATCAACTGTAACATTATCTACGATTCCTGTAACACGATCTTCTCCATGTATGAAGACATTATTTCTAAAAAATGATTTATTAAAAAAACCACTGTTACTTAATGCCTCGTTGTTGATACCAAATGGATGATATTCATAATTAGGATGAACTTCTTTAAAAATTTGAGGTAAAACATCTTCCTTTACGTAATCGTGGTAACTCTCCTTAGGATGTGGTACAAAGCTTAGTCCTATATAGACCACAAATAGTAAAATAAGCCAAAGCCAAAACGGTGGAAAAAAAATTCCGCCCACTACCACGACAACAGTAGCAATTTGCAGTAAAAAATTGAGAGGTAATATGGTTAAATTATACAAACCGTAAAAGCGTTTTAATCTAATACGCTTTTTCTCTAATTGAGTTGCTGTGGTTTCCAGCAATTGAAATAGTTGATGCTCCATAAATTTGATTACCTAAATAAAAAACTAACGTTTGGGTCACTATTCTCACTTTCCCTAGCTTCAAAACATATAGCTGGCTGGTACTCTAAATATGCGGCTAGAACAATAGTAGAAATACTTACTATTTTATCATTAAGCACGAGAACATTAGAATTGTAAGCTCTTATTGCGCTGTTTATTTGTTCTTCCATGACTCTAAGTGTTCTTTGCAACTGTATCATATTTTCAAATGACTTTAAATCTAGATAGTTTTTCATAAAACATTGATCACTCCTAAAAGTTGGGACACTTCATTTTCCATCTCAAATCGTTCTTCTTTGGAACTTGCCTTGAGAATTTTACTTCTCAACAAAGTAATACTTTCAAAGAGCTTTTTTCATAATTCTTATATTCTTTTACACTTGCAACAAGATTAGGAATAAAATCGTATCTCTTTTTAAGAACAAGATCAATACCGCTGCCGCTCATGTCTACCCTATTCTTCTGTCGTACCAAAACATCGTAAGAAGTAAGTAATACAAGAATTCCATTGAAATAAAATGGACTTGTAAGGATAAGAAAAACGATGGTGATAATTAAAGCGGTAGACTTACTCATTTGAATAACTATTATAATGCAAAATACTTCATTTAGAGTTTTGAAAAAATAGTACAAGCATGATGATAAAATTGCCATTCCATTAAATAGAGACATATGCTAATGCACTAGACATAAAATCTTAGGCTAAAAATGTTGAACTTCAAGAAGAAGTTTCTTGTGTCATCCATATGCTGCCTCAAATGATTCCAAGAAAGCAAAATAGTCAAGCGGTAATATTATATATACGTTACCTATAATTTTTCAAGTTCAAGAGTAACTAGTTTATGATCTCGCTTTCGCGAAAGCGGAACTCTCATCCTAAAGCGGTTCTTTACTAATAAGAATCGCTTTTTTATTTTTTTTGCTAAAATAATTAGCAATTTATGACATTGTAATTCAGTTATTTACATATTTTATCAAAATTAAATTTAATAATTACTGTAACAATTAAAAAGTAGTGTCGTCTATTAGATATAACCACAAAATATAAATATTATGAAAACGACTAAAGGATTTTTAAACGGAAACAACGCAACGAACAACAGAACTAGCAACCAGAATACTTTTGCAGATTCTTGGAATTCTAAACGTAGACACAGATAATTTAAAACGAACTCTTAAAACCAAAAACATGAAAAATTCAAACCGAATTCTCAACCTCAACTCAGACTTCCCGATGCTTTCTAGAAATCGCTCTTTTGATGAAAATCTACCATTTGATGAAGATATGGAAGCTTCAAGATTGTTTTTCTTATGCTAGAAAAAAAAGTGTTTTTTACAAACGATTTCATTGAATTAGCCATCTTTAAATTTATTAGAAAACACTACCATATAATAACCACCAGAAACTGATCAATCCCTTAGTACGTACTTAGGGATTTTTCTTTTTATTAACGTTTTGTAACTTGTGAAGATTTAATTTTAAATTAAATATTGAATCATGAAACGTATTGCCTTTTTCTTCCTATTCACATTACTTTTTATAAGCTGCAAGAATGAATCTCAAAAAACTGATCAACTCGCAGTGAATGAAAACACTACTGCCGTAAATTCAAATCAAGAGAGCAATCAATCTAAGCCAATTGTAGAGAACATTCCATTGATTGAAGACCAAAAAGATTATACTGTTACTCCTATTATAAAAGATCTTACTAATCCATGGGGAATGACTTGGTTACCTAATGGTGATCTTATTTATACAGAAAAAGAAGGTGAAATGTACAGGTTTGATGGTACTACCTCACACAAAATATCCGGAGTTCCTGAGGTTTACTTACGAGGACAAGGTGGTTTGCTAGATGTAATTATTCATCCTAATTTTAAAGATAATAATAAAATCTATATCTCTTATGCAAGCTCTGAAGGTGAAGGCTCTGGAGGTAATACTGCTATAGCGAGTGCTGTCTTAAAAAATGACCAGCTTATAGATTTAAAAGTACTTTATAAGGCAACTCCTAATACTAAGAGAGGACAACATTTTGGAAGTCGTTTTGCTTGGGACAGTGAAGGATATTTATATTTCTCTATTGGAGAGCGTGGTGAGCGAGATGTGAATCCGCAAGATTTAACTAGAGATGGTGGTAAAATATACAGGATTCATGCTGATGGACGTATTCCAGAAGATAATCCTTTTGTAGACGTTAACGATGCAAAAACTGCTGCTTTTACTTATGGAAATAGAAATCCACAAGGGATGACTGTTCATCCTAGGACTGGAGAAATAATTGCTCATGAACATGGTCCACAAGGTGGAGACGAGATTAATTTTATTAAAGCTGGTCGTAATTACGGCTGGCCAGTAATTAGTTACGGAGAAAATTATGGTGGTGGAGAGTTTGCAGAAAGCACTGCAAAAGAAGGAATGGAACAACCTTTTTATTATTGGGTACCGAGTATTGCGCCTAGCGGTTTTGCAATTATCGATAATGAAGCTTACAAAAACTGGAACGGCAATTATCTCGTAGGTTCTTTAAAGTTCCAATATTTAGAGATGCTTTACGTTAATGATAAAGGAGTTACCAAGAGAGAAAAATTAGTCGACGGATTAGGTCGTATGCGCAATGTAAAGATAGGTCCTGATGGAATGATCTACATAGGCGTAGAAGGAAAAGGAATCTTTAAAATTACTAGGTAATAATAGACAAATACCCTAAAACATTAAGCAAACACTATTATATCTATATTGATTATAAAACAGATTTGAATAGATGTAGCTGTCTGTAACATCAGATTCATTAACCTTTTGTGACGTGTTTTCCTTAGTTTTACTTCAAAATAAGCAATTAGATGAATAATTTTTTTAAGTACATAATTTTTACGTTATTAACGGTAATCACACTATCAAGCTGTTTTCAGGATAATGATGATGTTTTTGCTGGCAAAAGCGAGATCAACAACTTTGTATATCGTGGTATGAATGCATTTTATTTATACAAGCCGCAAATAGATGTGCTATCCGATGATCGATTTGCAAATACCGCAGAGCTTGAAGCTTTTCATGCACAATATGCTAGTCCGGAAGAATTTTTTGAATCACTAGTTTTTGATAGAGCGAGAACAGACCGTTTTAGTGTCATATTTGATGATTATGTGGCTCTTGAAAATATTTTATCTGGTAATTCACTTTCAAACGGTATGGAATTCGGTACCGTTGCTGAAGCTGGTAGCGCTACAGATATTTACGGATATGTAAGATATGTTCAACCCAATACCAGTGCTGAAAGAGAAGGCGTTACTCGTGGTATGATCTTTAATACTATAGGTGGCATTAGAATGACCAGAGAAAATATTAGAACCTTACTAGCTCAAGACGTTTATACTATTGGGCTTGCAGATCTTAATAATGGGATGACTACTTCAAATGGAATTGAGATTACACTTACTAAAGAAGTAAATCAAGAAGATCCTATATTAGTCACTAACGTGATAGATCAAGGAACTCAAAAAGTAGGTTACTTAATGTACACTGGATTCTTATCACAGTTTGATGAGCAACTTAATAATGTTTTTGGTGATTTTAGAGCTCAAGGAATTACTCACCTTGTTTTGGACTTGAGATATAATGGTGGTGGCTCTGTAAATACAGCTATTATTCTAGGAAGTTTAATTTCTGGAAATCCAGTTACTGATGTGTATTCTACTGAAGAGTGGAATCCAGATATTCAAGCGCAGTTATCAGCAAATTCACCTCAAGATTTAATTAATTTTTTTAAAAATCAAACTAACGCAGGTACGCCATTAAACAGTTTAAACCTCAATAAGGTTCATATAATTACAACTGGTAGTACGGCGAGTGCAAGTGAGTTAGTCATTAATTCTTTAAATCCATATATTGATGTAGTTCAAGTAGGTGATGACACAGCAGGGAAATTTCAAGCCAGTGTAACGTTGTACGATAGTCCAGACTTTAGAAGAAATGGAGCTAATCCAGCTCACCGATATGCGATGCAACCGCTCGTTCTTAAAAGTTTGAACTCCGTCGGGAATACAGATTATTTTGACGGATTATTACCAGATATAGCACAAGCAGAAGACTTTGAAAATTTAGGAATTCTAGGTGATGAAAATGAACCACTTCTCGCTCTTTGTTTAGAAGATATAAGACTCAACGGTCGTTCTTCAAGGTCTACTTTAAATTCTAGAACTTATGAAGAATTTATGGGTAGTAATGAGTTGCAGCCTTTTGGTAATGAAATGTGGAAATCCTTTGAAGATTAAGTAATATGAACTTAAATCAAATTACACTTCCTGCTTTAGACATTCCTAAATCCATTGCATTTTATGAAATGTTAGGGTTAAACTTGATCGTTCATACACACAATGCTTATGCTCGTTTTGAATTTCCTCATGGAGATGCTACTTTGAGTATCTCTGTGGTAGATCAATTACCACAAGGATCAGGTATCAAAGTTTTCTTTGAATGTGATGATCTGGATAAAAAGGTGGCGTTTCTTAAAACACAAGGTATCGAGTTTACGTCAGATCCAGAAGATCAACCTTGGTTGTGGAGAGAAGCTCATTTATTTGATCCAGATGGCAATCATTTAGTTCTTTATCGCGCTGGTGAAAATAGAAAAAATCCGCCGTGGAGGAAAAAGTAATCTCCTATTGAAATTTCATAACGGAATAATTATTGAGGTTTCTATTTTATGAAATTCGTTTACTCCGTTTTATTTATTCTAGTCAGCTCCTTTGTTTTTTCTCAAAATGAGACGTCATTGTCCACTGGTTATATAGTGGAAAACTGGAATCAAAGTCAGATCAATTTTATCGATGGTAAAGAAGTAACCACTTTTGTGAGAAGCAATTATAAGGAAAACGCAAATATGTTTCGTTCTTCCCGAAATTTCATCGTCACTTACATTCCGTACGATAAGCCATCAAAATCTCAAAAAACTATTGGCTGGTGCGGTAATGAATTAGGGAATCGTCAAAAACCCTATTACTACACTTATGATCCAGAAAAGGTTCAATTGATTTACTCAAATGACGATCATAGTGTTATAAATCAAATTAAGCTTATTGATAAGAATACTTTTATCATGTACACAGTCTCAGATAATTAATAAAAATTGTTGAAACTCCGCTTTCGCGAAAGCGATATCTATAAAAGGTTACAAGGATATTGCTAAGCGTTATACTTATAAAGATCTAAATTTAATAATATATTTAATGCTACCAATGCGACTCACAACTCTAATCATATTTCTTTCAATTACATATATAACAGCAGGTCAACAAGTATATATCGATCAAAATGGATTTGATATTTCTAAGAAAGAATTTAGAAAATTGAAAAGAAAGGGAAGTGATAGTTTAATAGCCATCTCTTCATATGATGGAATATATAATGAATTATTTCTAAGAAGAAAATCTGTAAACATCAAGGATTCAAAAAAAGAAATAGCATCCATTAATCTCATAACAGATAATGAATTTGATGTAGATCAACCACTTCTCATATTGTACTATCCATCAATAGAAGAAGCGACTTTATCACGAGACGAACTTTTACAATCAATACATTGGTACACCACACAATATTCTATTGTTTTAAGAGATATTCAAAATAATCTAGGCAACATACTCATCGTGGCGGCACCTAATTTTAATAATATTAGCTTACCTGGTATTTATAATGATGACCTCAATTTCTTTAACCTTCCTTATTTTGATTCTACAGTAAAGACACCACAATTCTTATGGATTTCAAAAGAAAATAGTTTCATTGAGCCTATAGATTTTATACAGAATTATGCAGTTTTAATCACTAGAAGTTTTATCACAGTTTCTAATGAAGTTAATTCTGATAATATTGTTACGGTAGATAAGACTTTTAAGAAAGTTGAGAAAGCCACCATGGAAAAACCTATTTCTAGGGTTGAACTTTTAAAAATTGATAATTCTAAACTATTTAAAATAATCTATGAGGATGATACAGAGCGGAAATTAGATACCGTAATCAGAAATGGTTATGCGGACTATTTCAGTGAATTAACAGGTGAAAACATTAAACGTAACGATACCATTATTGTAGACTTTCATATATACACTTCTAACTATAGGTCCTTTAAATCAGAACTTCAACGCAGGAGAAAATTACAAAAAGAAATTGATAAAAAGGATTCTATGAAGCTCGTGTGGATTGCTCAAGCAGGTTCTTTATATCTTCCAGATGGCTGTGTTTATGATAACAAAGATTTAATAAGGAAAAAACTAGCTACATATGGACCTACAGATGGCAACCACTTTATATTGTATCCCAATGGTAGGTTGCTTACTTTACCTGATTATCACGACGACTATATCGATTTAAGTAAATTAAAAAAAGATAAAGAACATTTTAAGAATAAAGAACTTGAGAAAATGCCGTATACCTTACTTATAGCTAAGAAACAGTTACCACCACCCAAGGTTTTAAATCCTGCGGAATAATCTTTTAAAAAAGTTAAAGGTTCTTAACATTTATTTTTAAGGTTTTATCTTTAGGTTTTAAGAAAAACCAAAAATGAAAAGACTCTTACTTCTAGTGTTGCTCTGTATCGTAGCAACCACAAATGCTCAAAAATTAGACTTAGAACTTGTCAAAAACCTAGAACCTAGAAATATAGGTCCTGGCGGTATGTCTGGACGTGTGACTTCCATAGATGTCGTGCACAATAATCCAAATATTATATATGCAGGAACCGCTAGCGGAGGTTTATGGAAATCTTCTAATGGTGGGATCACTTGGGACCCTATTTTTGATGATCAAGAAACTGCATCAGTAGGAGCTGTTGCTATACAGCAGTCTAATCCCAGTGTGATTTGGGTAGGAACAGGTGAAGGAAACCCACGTAATTCTCTAAATGGTGGAGAAGGAATCTACAAATCTCTTGACGCTGGAAAAAGCTGGACACGCATGGGGCTGGAAAAAACACGTAATATTCATCGTGTAGTTATAGACCCTACAAATCCAGACGTAGTATATGCTGCTGCAATAGGTTCTCCATGGGGAATTCATCCAGAACGTGGCGTTTTTAAAACTACCGATGGCGGGAAATCATGGAAGAAAATACTTTACACTAACGATAAATCTGGAGCGGCAGATCTTGTTATGGATCCTACTAATCCTAATAAGTTAATCGCTGCCATGTGGGAACACAAACGCGATCCATGGTTTTTTAAATCTGGTGGAGAAGGCTCTGGACTTTATATGACTCACGATGGTGGAGCTAGCTGGAAAAAAATAACTGAAGAAGATGGATTACCTAAAGGAGAGTTAGGTCGTATAGGTGTAGCTATAGCTCCTAGCGAGCCTAACGTAGTTTATGCACTTGTAGAAGCTAAGAAAAATGCGTTGTACAAATCAAAAGATGGTGGTTTTACATGGAAAATGATTAACAAAAAAAGTGATATAGGAAACCGTCCATTTTATTACTCAGAAATCTATGTAGACTCTCAAAATGAAAATAGAGTCTATTCCGTTTTTACTTATGTAAATGTTTCTGAAGATGGAGGTAAAAATTTTTCGCAATTAATGCCAGCTTATGGTGCTAATAATGGTGTGCATCCTGATCATCATGCGTTTTATGTACATCCTGAAAACGGTAAATTCTTGATAGATGGTAATGACGGTGGACTTAATATTTCTCGTGATCGAGGTAAAACATGGCGCTTCATAGGAAATCTTCCTGTGGCACAATTTTATCATATTAATGTAGACATGGAGACGCCATATAATGTTTATGGTGGTATGCAAGATAACGGTAGCTGGCGCGGTCCTGCTTACTCGTGGAGAGCGCAAGGTATAAGAAATAGTTACTGGCAGGAAATTAGTTTTGGAGATGGATTTGATGTAGTACCAGATCCAGATAATAGTAGATTAGGCTATTCTATGAGCCAGCAAGGATTTGTAAGTCGCTACGACTGGCAAACTGGTAATAATTACAGCGTTCGTCCTACGCATCCTGATGCAGATGTAAAGTTAAGGTTCAACTGGAATGCTGCCATTAATATAGATCCATTTGATAGTTCTACATTATATTTTGGAAGTCAGTTTGTACATAAGTCGACTGATAAAGGTCTGACTTGGGAAGTCATCTCTCCAGATTTAACTACTAACGATCCAGAAAAACAAAAGCAATCAGAATCTGGAGGCTTAACAATGGATGCTACTGGAGCAGAAAACCACACTACCATTCTAGTGATTGAACCTAGTGCTGTAGAAAAAGATGTTCTCTATGTAGGAAGTGATGATGGACTTGTTCATATCACTAAAAACGGTGGAGAAAGCTGGGAGAATATTACCAAAGGCCTAAAAGGACTACCAGAAGGCAGCTGGATTGCACAAATCAAAGCTTCAAAAACTAAAAAAGGACATGCGCTACTGGTTGCAAACGATTACCGAAGATTTAATTTTGAGCCCTATGTTTATCGTACTACTAACTATGGTAAAAGCTGGACGCGCATAGTCGATAAAAATGATGTGATAAGTTATGCGCTGAGCATTATCGAGCATCCAGAAGAGAATAACTTAATGTTTTTAGGTACTGACGATGGCCTTTATGTAAGTATTGATGCTGGTGCTAACTGGACAAAGTATACTAACGGTTTCCCTACAGTTTCTGTTAAGGATTTAGTGATCCATCCACGTGAGGATGATCTTGTAATCGGTACCTTCGGTAGAGCTGCTTGGGTACTTGACGATTTAGAACCTCTTAAAGCTTTCGCGAAAGCGAAACAAAGAAAAGCAATAGAATTATACGAGCCTCCTACTGCCTATTTTGCCCGCTATCAGCAACCTACAGGAAGTAGATTTGGCGCAGATGCAATGTTTCACGGAGAAAACCGTAGCCGTCCTATAGGTCGTTTCAAATACTTTTTTAATAAAGACCTAAAAGCAAAAAATGATACCGTAAAAACCGATTCATTATTTCTAAAAATATACGATGGTAATGAATTAATACGAACTTTGAGTAGTAAAGTACCTAAGGAAAAAGGGATCCATGAATGGTCATGGAGACTAGACGAAAAGGGAATCGAATATCCGTCCCGAAGAGTTAGAGACTCTAAAAGAGAACCAGGTGGAAATAGTGTTTTACCAGGAACATATAAAGCCGTTTTACACTATGGCGAGATGACCAGCGAGCAAATGATCGAGGTTAAGGAAGACCCAAGGATTGATGAATTTACTATGGCAAATCGCAAAGAACAACTCGCTGCTCTTGATAGGTTACAAAATTTAATTGCTGAAGTGGAATCTGTAACATTACAACTTGCAAAGAATAATGAGACAGCGACTAATTTTAAAAAGCTTTTAAAATCTCAAGATAAAGAGGCTTATAAAGAACAAATAAAAGCTACCGATTCTATTGTAAAACAAATAGAAAAATTGCAAAATAAATACTTCGGTACGCCGGATGATCGTCAGGGAATTACTCGCAATCCAGAAGTAACAGTTATGAATCGTATAGGTAGTGCTCGTAGTTATATAGGTAGTCGTCAAGGTTCACAAACAGAAACTGAGGAGCAATTGTATAATCAGGCGGCAACTCTTGCAAGAGAAGTTAATGCAGAATCAAAATCATTTCTTGAGAAAGAATGGGCAGCTTTCGTAGCAGAGATGAAACAAGTGACTATAGATATGTTTGAGGAGTAATTATCCTACATTATACTTAGATTTTAAAAAGCAGCTTAATACTAAGCTGCTTTTTTAATTTTAATTAATTTTAAAAAAAGAAAAAGAGCTAGGAAGTAAGCATGAAGTATTAAAAATTAAACCTCTGAAATAAGATATAAATGTTGATCAAAAAGAAAACCCATTCACAGTAGCTTTGTGAATGGGTTTTCAAATTGAAAACAAAAATTGACACTGGTTAGATGTCAGTTGTTAAGCGTTTCAAACGTCATATTCTTATATTTAGTAACACTTAATGCTTTAGAAAAATTAAGTAGGAAACTTATAGTTTCTGCTTTTGGACCTGTAGGCTTCACTGGTTCTTGTAATGATTCATTGTAAAGTTTTGCCATGCTATATTATTCGTTTAGTTATTAATACAACGAGCATTATCTTCATTTATTATGAATCATTAAAATTTATATTATTTATCTAGTAAGCACAATATTGTGCTTATCAATTACTTTGCGCAAGTTGATTAGGGCATACCTCATTCTTCCTAGTGCAGTATTGATACTTACATCTGTGCAAGCAGCAATTTCTTTAAATGACATCTCTTTAAAAATACGCATTGTAAGCACCTCTTTTTGATCTGCTGGTAGCTCTTCTACTAACTTACGTACATCCTCATGCATTTGATTAGTAATCATATCATACTCCATACTTTCTTCTCCATCACTGATCACATCAAAAATATCAAAGTCATTACGAGATTGAAACTTAGGCATACGCTTGTTACGTCTAAAGTGGTCTATTACAAGATTGTGCGCAATACGCATTACCCAAGGTAAAAATTTACCTTCTTCATTATACTTACCTTTCTTAAGAGTACGAATAACTTTTATAAAAGTGTCTTGAAAAATATCTTCAGTAATATCTCGATCCATTACCTTAGAAAAAATAAAACTGTAGATTCTTTGTTTATGGCGAGTTATTAAGACTTCCAGTCCTTTCTCACTACCATTAATATACTGTTTAACCAAAACAGCATCTTGTACATTTTCTATATTCATAATATAACAACTTAATTGATCTCAGTAAATGAGCCCTTGATCAGATTTTTAAAGTAATGTTATACTATACGCAGATTGTTTAAAAAATGTTAACGGGCTAAATATAGCAACATTTATTCCACTTATCCAAAGATTAGTAACATATTTTAACATATAAATTACAATATTCAATTCTTTCAAGCAAAACCTCACACTTATCTTTGTACTTATGCCTGAAACAAAATTGTTTGCCAACATAGATCAATTAAGCCCTAAAAAGAACATTCTAATTAAGGGCGCCGAACTTCATAACCTCAAAAGTCTAGACGCTGTAATCCCTAGAAATAAATTAGTGGTCATCACCGGTTTATCTGGTAGTGGTAAATCATCTTTAGCTTTTGACACTTTATATGCAGAAGGTCAACGTCGCTACGTGGAAAGTTTATCTTCCTATGCAAGACAATTCTTAGGACGTTTGAACAAACCAAAAGTAGAGTACATTAAAGGAATTGCTCCAGCAATAGCCATTGAGCAAAAAGTAAACTCTACAAATCCGCGATCTACTGTAGGTACTACTACCGAGATCTATGATTATCTTAAGTTACTCTTTGCTCGTATAGGACGCACCTACTCTCCTATTTCTGGTGATGAAGTAAAAAAAGATACAGTAACTGACGTTATTAATTATGTGAAGAAACAAAAGGAAGGTGCAAAACTATTACTAACGACCAGACTAATAGTCAAAGGTAAACGAGATATTAAAGAGCAACTTCAAGTCCTACTGCAACAAGGATATACACGTATTAAAATTAACGATTCTGTACATAGAATTGATGAAGAAGGTCTTAGCTATACTAAGAAAGATGAAGTTAAAATAGTTGTGGACCGTATTATAGTAAGAGACGATGAAGATTTTTACAATCGTCTAGCAGATGCTGTTGACACCGCCTTTTTTGAAGGAAAAGGAGTTGCATTTATTGAATATATGGATGGCAGCAAAGTCCGTGAATTTACTAATATGTTTGAATTAGATGGGATGGAATTTCTGGAGCCTAATCCACATCTTTTTAGCTTTAATAATCCTTATGGAGCATGTCCTAAATGTGAAGGTTATGGAGATGTGATAGGAATTGACGAAGATCTTGTCATTCCTAATACGGCACTTTCTATTTATGAGCAAGCAGTTTTCCCATGGCGCGGCGAGAGCATGTCTTATTATAATAATCAACTTATTAAAACGGCAAGCAAATTTGATTTTCCTATCCACCGTCCATGGTTTGAGTTGACAGATAAACAAAAACAGTTGGTCTGGGATGGTAACCAGTATTTTGAAGGAATTCATTCGTTTTTTGAAGAGCTCGAGGCAAAAGCTTATAAAATTCAAAACCGTGTGATGCTTTCTAGGTATCGTGGTAAAACTAAATGTAGCAATTGTCATGGTGCTCGATTAAGAAAGGAAGCTAATTATGTGAAAATTGCTGGTGTTACTATTACCGATTTGGTCACCATGCCTATTAAAGAGTTGGTTCCGTTTTTTGAACAATTAGAATTGAGCCAAAACGATCAAGATATCGCTAAGCGATTACTCATTGAAATCAACAATAGGTTGGCTTTTTTATCTGATGTAGGACTGGATTACTTAACCTTAAATCGCAAATCTAATAGCCTTTCTGGTGGAGAATCACAGCGTATTAATCTAGCGACTTCTTTGGGAAGTAGTCTTGTAGGTAGTATGTACATTCTCGATGAGCCTAGCATAGGGCTGCATCCACGCGATACTAAAAGATTAATAAAGGTTCTCAAGAATTTGCGAGATTTAGGTAATACGGTAATTGTTGTAGAACATGATGAAGAGATCATGCAAGCTGCAGATGAGATCATTGATATAGGTCCTGAGGCAGGAACACTTGGTGGTGAGGTTGTCGCTGCAGGAAACTTAGAAGAGATTTTAAAATCTACTAGTCTTACAGCACAATATTTGAATGGATCTATGGAGATTCCGCTTCCGCGAAAGCGTAGGTCGCATAAATATTATATAGATATTAAAGGTGCGAGACAGAATAATCTTAAAAACATAGACGTACGATTTCCATTAGGCGTTCTTACTATGATTACCGGAGTTTCTGGTAGTGGTAAATCAACCTTAATCAAACAGATATTATATCCAGCGATATTAAAAAAGCTAGATGGTTACGGGAAGAAAGCTGGCCAATTCACTGAGATATCTGGTAAGTTTGAGAATGTGAAAACAGTTGAATTTATTGATCAAAACCCTATAGGTAGAAGTTCGCGATCTAATCCTGTAACTTATATAAAGGCGTACGATGACATTCGTAATTTATTTGCAAATGAAAAGGTTGCCAAAATAAGAAATTATAAACCCAAGCACTTTTCATTTAATGTGGATGGTGGAAGATGTGAAACCTGTAAAGGAGATGGAGAAGTAACAATCGAAATGCAATTCATGGCCGATGTTACTCTGAAATGTGAAACCTGTAATGGCAAACGTTTTAAAAAAGAAATTCTTGAAATCAAGTTTCACGATCACAACATAGACGACGTGTTAAACCTCACGATCAATGACGCCATCGAGTTTTTTGATACCAATGGAGAAGCAAAAATAACTAGAAAACTAAAGCCATTACAAGACGTAGGTTTAGGATATGTGACTTTAGGACAAAGCTCCTCTACCCTATCTGGTGGTGAGGCGCAACGTATAAAACTAGCGAGCTTTCTGGTTAAAGGCACTACATCAGATAAAACGCTATTTATTTTTGATGAGCCTACAACAGGATTACATTTTCATGACATCAATAAATTGCTAGATAGTTTTAATGCTTTGATAGAAAAAGGACATTCAGTAATAGTTATAGAACACAATATGGATCTCGTTAAATGTGCAGATCATATCATCGATCTAGGTCCTGATGGTGGTAAAAATGGTGGACATTTAATTGCAGCTGGAACGCCAGAAGAAGTTGCAAAAGTAAAAGACAGTTACACAGCACCTTATATTGCAGAGAAGTTGAAGTAAATTCCTAGTTTAGGTTTAAACTTATTACATTTGATTGTGAAGCAATTCACATAACCAGCTGATTCATGAAAAAAATTAATCTTAGATTAAGACGTAAGGCAACGCCTAAATCTACTGGCACTGTATTCCAGCCGCCAGGCACTATTTCCTATGTAGGAGAAGAACGTACTGGTGAAGTATCAACTGAAACTATTCTATATGATACAGAGCATTATTCTAAGCAGGAAGGCATTTATCTAGATCAACTCAAGGAAGATCGTGTCAACTGGTTTAACATTGATGGTGTGCATGATATTGATTTGTTAGAAAAAGTAGGTAACAAATTTCATTTACATCATTTACTTCTGGAAGATATTGCAAACACCACGCAACGTCCTAAAACAGAATTTTATGGAGCCTATATCTATCAATGCATCAAAATGATCTCTTATGATGCACAGAATAATGAGTTGAATGAAGAACAGGTAAGTATCATTTTAACTGAAGATGCAGTAATATCTTTTCAGGAAAAAACGGGAGATGTTTTTGAGAACATTAGAGAACGGATTGAAAACAGTCGTGGACGTATAAGAAATGTAAAGAGTGATTACTTATTCTATGCCTTAATTGATAGTATTATAGATCATTATTTTTTAGTTATTGAGCAAATAGGAGAATATCTAGATCAGCTGGAAGATGAAATTTTTGATAATCCTCAAAAAGATTCTTTAAATCAGGCACAAAAAAATAAAAGAATGCTTTTAAAATTGCGTAGAGCTATATTTCCTTTGCGCGAGTCTATTTCTAGATTACTTAAAGAAGACAGCAGCTTAATTGAGTCTAAAACCCATGCCTACCTACAAGATGCTTACGATCATTGTATTCAAATTATAGAAACCGTAGAAACCTATAGAGAAATCAATGCCGGTCTACGAGACATGTATTTATCAAGCGTGAGTCATAAAATGAACCAAATCATGCAAGTGCTTACTATAGTATCGTCTTTATTTATACCTATGACATTTGTGGCAGGAATTTACGGGATGAATTTTGAACATATTCCAGAATTAACTTGGGATCATGGTTATCAATATTTCTGGATCATCAATGCTATTATATTTTTCAGTTTACTTGGTTTCTTTAAGTGGAAAAAATGGATTTGAAAAATGCAATTCATAACATTTAAGAAGGAACACCTTTATAGTATATCGGATAGTACTTAATTTTATAGTAATGTAGTCAACATTAACTTTCTAGTACTTCATTCTTTACTTAAACATCATGATTTATTAGTGGATATAAGTAAGATATGACAGTGACGTCATAATGTCATGTCGCATTACTAATTGCCTTATAATCAACTAAAACGATTAAGAAGAAAGATTTTACATTTAATTGCCACAAAAGAATCACTTTATAAAAATTTACTGTGCATGCATAACAGTTTGGCACAGGTATTGCACTGTAATACATGAAGGTTATTAAGAGTAATTTTCATAAAGTTTTTTGGTTGGTTAGTAGGAAATCCTGAGATGTCATTTATGGCTACTTGGGATTTCTTCATTTTAAAGAGGTTTTATTTTTTTCGCTTTCGCGAAAGCGAGATCCATATTCCAACACGTTGAAAGAATTTATTATTTTTAACGCATGACAAAATGGTATTACATAATATTGCTACTATTACTAAGCAGCTGTAAAGATAATAATCGTGAAGAACCGTTCACGAATAATGAGAACGCTCAAGAGTTTAAGAAGGAATTGTTTTTTCCTGATGATTTTTTAGGAGTGTATAAGGGTACTTTGCTCAATACATCAAGTAAGGGAACTGAAAATATCCCCATGGAATTGCATTTGTTAAAAACACCAGACTCTATGCGTTATGATTATAAAATATTTTATGGTGAAGAGAGATCTGAGAGAGGTTATACTCTTGTCAAAACAGAAAACCCAAACATTTACGAATTAGATGAAAATAACGGTATTATTTTACCTATCGCTCATTCTAAAAATACATTATTCAGCACGTACGACGTAGCTGGAAACTTATTACATACTAGTGAGGTTTTCTATGAAGATAGAATGGACTTTATGATCACTATGTCAAGTCTTGAAACAAAAGAACAAGCTGGTGAATCAGCAGGTTATGAAGTAACTAGTTATCCTGTATTAGTCATGCAACAAGCTACTCTTTATAAAATTGAAGAATAATGTATATGATCAATCGCGATTTAATGTAAAAAAAATGCCCTGTTTTCACAAGGCATTTTTTTTTATTGTCATTTTCTTAAATTAAGCCATTGCAGCTGCTACGCCTGCACTTAACCTTTTATAAACTCCGCCATCTAGACGCTCACGGATACCTTCAAACGCTGTGAGTGTTTCTTCAATATCTTGCATTGTGTGAGAGGCTGTAGGAATCAATCTCAATAATATCATTCCTTTAGGAATCACAGGATACACAACTATAGAACAAAATACTCCAAAATTTTCTCGCAGGTCTTTTACTAGAGCCATCGCTTCTGGAATACTTCCTTTAAGATATACTGGTGTTACACAAGATTGTGTCGTACCTATATCAAAACCTCTATCTTTTAAACCATTTTGTAACGCATTTACGTTTTCCCATAACTTTTCTTTGAGCTCTGGCATAGTGCGTAACATGTCTAAACGTTTTAAAGCTCCTACCACTAATTGTGATTGAAGAGACTTTGCAAACATTTGAGAACGCAAATTATATTTTAAGTAGTCTATTATTTCTTTATCGGCAGCAATAAACGCACCTGTACTTGCCAGTGACTTTGCAAATGTCGCAAAGTATACATCAATTTGATCTTGTACTCCTTGCTCCTCACCTGCACCTGCACCAGTTTTACCTAATGTTCCAAAACCGTGTGCATCATCTACAAATAACCTAAAATTATATTTCTCTTTTAAAGCAACAATTTCTTTAAGTTTTCCTTGCTCACCTCGCATACCAAAAACACCTTCAGAAATAACAAGGATACCACCACCTGTTTGCTCAGCAATTTTAGTAGCACGTTGTAAGTTCTTTTCTATACTATCTAGGTCATTATGCTTGTAAGTAAAACGCTTTCCATGATGCAAACGTACACCATCTATAATACATGCGTGAGCATCTACATCATAAACAATTACATCGTCTTTTGATACTAAAGCATCAACTGTAGAAACCATACCTTGATAACCGAAGTTCAATAAATAAGCTGCTTCCTTATTTACAAACGCCGCTAATTCATTTTGTAATTGCTCATGTAAATCAGTGTGTCCACTCATCATACGTGCTCCCATAGGGTAAGCACTACCGTACTCAGCTCCAGCTTCTGCATCTATTTTTCTAACTTCTGGGTGATTTGCTAGTCCTAGATAATCATTTACACTCCATGTAATTACTTCTCTACCGTTGAATTGCATGCGGTTTGCAATAGGACCTTCTAACTTAGGAAATACAAAATATCCTTCAGCTACACTTGCCCATTTTCCTAATGGTCCTTTGTCTTTGTAAATTTTATCAAATAAATCTTTCATGTCATAAAATTAAGGTACAAATATACGATTCTAATAATTATTAGACTGTATGTTATGCATGCATAATAAATAAGTTAATAACAACAATCTATTGATAAATAGCTTATTAAATGTTGTAAGGAATTCTGCTTTAAGAAAACAGCTATAAAAAAATCGCTATCTTATTAAAAGACAGCGATTAACAATTATTTAGATATGCTTAGGAATATTATTTAATATATTCTATATGTTGCTCGTTTGCAGTTGACTTAGCATCTACAAAGCCTTGCTCCTGCATCCATTGATCGTTATAAATTTTGCTCATGTATCTTGATCCATGATCAGGGAAAATTACTACCACATTTGCATTTTCATCAAATTCACCTTGTGCGACTAGTTGTTTAACTGCTTGTAAGGCTGCACCGCTAGTATAACCTACAAAAAGACCTTCTGTTTGAGATATTTTTCTAGCCATGTGTGCTGCATCTTCATCTTTTACCTTTGTAAAGCTGTCGATCACATCAAAATCTGTAGCCGTAGGTATTAAGTTTTTACCTAAACCTTCTATACGATAAGGATAGATTTCATCTTTATCAAATTCTTGAGTTTCATGATATTTTTTAAGAACGCTACCATAAGCATCTACTCCTAAAACTTTAATCTTAGGATTCTTTTCTTTTAAGAAACGTGCCGTTCCTGAAATGGTTCCTCCTGTTCCACTGCATGCAACTAAGTGCGTAATTTCACCAGCAGTTTGATTCCATATTTCTGGACCAGTAGATAAATAATGAGCTTCTGTATTTAACTCATTGAAGTATTGATTGATATAAATACTGTTTTTGATCTCATCGTGTAATCGTTTGGCAACTTGATAATAACTGCGAGGATCATCTGCACTTACATTTGCTGGACATACGTATACCTTAGCTCCCATAGACTTTAACATGTCTATTTTATCTGCGCTTGATTTTGAACTTACAGCAAGGATGCAATCATAACCTTTGATACGACTTACCATGGCAATACTAAAACCAGTATTACCAGATGTAGTTTCTATTATAGTATCTCCTGGATTTAAAATTCCCTTTTTTTCTGCCTGTTCTATTATATGAAGGGCTATGCGATCTTTTGAAGAATGACCTGGATTAAAGGCCTCTGCTTTTGCATAATAATTACCTGGAAAATCTTTTACAGTTTCAGAGAGCTTAATAAGTGGTGTTTCTCCTATTAATTCCAGTACATTATCGTACGCTTTTATGTTGTTACTCATATTTAGGGTTTTGCTTAGAAGCTCGACATTTCTCTCTTTTTAATTACAAGCGTTTTTAATGTCTGAGTTTCCAGATATGCATTCATTTTTGCACAAACGTTGCAAATTTACACAATTTTATCTAGCCTTTCTTATTTTGAAGATCCAGCAAGAAAGCGAAATCGATTGCGACCTCTTTAAGTGCATCATACCTGCCCGACGCGCCGCTATGTCCACTCGCAAGATCTGTCTTGAACAATAACAAATTGTTATCTTTTTTGAGCTCTCTTAATTTTGCGACCCATTTTGCCGGTTCCCAGTATTGAACTTGAGAATCATGATAACCTGTAGTTACTAGCATATTAGGATACTCTTGCTCCTTTACTTGATCATATGGAGAATAGCTCAACATATAATCATAGCTATCTTTGTTATTAGGATTTCCCCATTCGTCATATTCTCCAGTTGTAAGTGGTATACTTTCATCTAACATAGTTGTTACAACATCTACAAAAGGGACAGCACTCAGTATACCGTTATATAATTGAGGAGCCATATTTATTATAGCGCCCATTAACAATCCACCAGCACTTCCACCTGATGCATAAAGCTGGCTGGCAGTTGTGTATTTTTCTTTTATTAAATGCTCACTACAAGCTATGAAATCTGAAAACGTATTTCTTTTAGAAAACATTTTACCGTTTTCATACCATTCTCTTCCTAGATACTCGCCTCCTCTTACATGCGCAATGGCAAATATGAATCCTCGGTCTAACAAACTCAATCTGGAGATAGAAAAATAGGGATCAATAGTATGTCCATAGCTACCATAACTGTACTGCAATAATGGATTACCTTCTTCTTTTATCAACTCTTTTTTATAAACCAGACTTATAGGAACTTTTACTCCATCTTTTGCTGTTGCCCATATTCTTTCAGATTGATAATCAGTTGCATTAAAATTAGGATCTTCTATGGGTTGCGTTTTTAAAATAACCTCTTCCCTAGTTTCCATGTCAAATTCAATGACAGATGGCGGCATGGTCATAGAATTATAATTGTATCTCAGTTTTTTAGTTTGAAACTGAAAGTTTGCACTGGTAAACGCAGTATAAGTTTCATTATCAAAGGGCAAGAAATAATCTACCGTATTATCCCAGGCTTTAATCCTAATACGGTTCAAACCATTAAATCGGTCTGAAATAACAAAGTAATCTTCAAATAAATCAAAGTCTTCTAGCAGTACATCATGATCATGAGCTATAAAGTCCTGCCAGTTTTCCATTTCTGGGGTTTCAATAGCCGTTTTCATGACTTTAAAGTTAGTGGCTCCATCCTTATTAGTCATTATATAAAAACTATCTTGATAATGAGAGACACTATACTCCATGGCATCTTGTCGTTCTTGTACTACTTTAAAAGTACTATCAGGAAAGTTTGCATCTATAAATCGTACCTCATCAGATAATGTAGCAGATGATTTAATCATGATAAATCGCTCAGAAAGCGTCTTATACACAAAGCAATTAAATATTTCATCTTGCTCTTCAAAAACCAGCTGGTTTTCAATTGCTTGATCGCCTACTTTATATTTAAAAATTTTATTAGCTCTTAGAGTTTGTGGATCTTTTCTTGTAAAAAATAGAGTCTCATTATCATTTGCCCAGACAGATCCACCAGTGGTCAATTCTAGTTCTTGGTCCAGCGTCTCACCTGTCTCAAGATTCTTTATGAAAATTGTATACTCACGGCGTCCCTTTACATCTACACCATAAGCTAGCATTTTGTTATTAGGTGAGATATTAATAGAAGTAAGCTTATAATAATCATGGCCATTTGCCATGTCATTTACGTTAAAAAGCAATTCTTCTTTTTCTTCTCCGTCTTTTCTTCTATAATAATAAGGATAACTCTCACCTGTTTTCATTTTACTGATGTACCAGTAACCATTTAATAAATAAGGAACAGACTCATCATCTTCCTTAATGCGTCCCTTGATTTCTTCAAATAGTTGTTCTTTCAGGTCATTAGTATGTTCAGTTACCTTTTCATAGTAATCATTTTCTTTCTTCAAGTAATCTAATACTTCTGGCGCATCACGTTCTGTCATCCAGTGGTAATTATCGATTCTTTGATGACCGTGTTTATCGTGAATGTGAGCTATTTTCTTTGCAATAGGAGCCTTTAAGGACATATATTTCTAGTAATTTAAAGCGCTGCAAGATATAAAATAGCACTGCATTTGCGAGTATGTTATTGAGATAGTTATTTTTGTAAAAATTGTATGTAAAAGTTCCGCTTTCGCGAAAGCGGTATTTCAATAAACCTTAAAAATAAAAATATGTTCGGAGATATATCAGGAATGATGGGTAAGCTGAAAGAGACTCAGCAAAAAGTAGAAGACACAAAAAAAAGAATGGATACCGTTTTAATAGACGAGCAATCTAGTGATGGGTTATTAAAAGTAACCGTTACCGCTAGTCGCACGATTAAAAACATAATTGTAGCAGATGAACTTCTTGAAGATAAAGAACAACTGGAAGATTACTTAGTTATGGTAACTAATAAAGCACTTTCTAAAGCAGAAGGTATTTATGATGCAGAAGTTGCTGCAGTTGCTAAAGATGGCATGCCTAACATACCTGGAATGGATATGTTTAAGTAATCGCTATTTAAAAAATATAAAAGCCGTTTTCATAAGAATGAAAACGGCTTTTTTAATTGAATACGTAAGTATATTTACCTATTACAAGTTAGGAATTGTTAATTCCTGTCCAGGATGAATAAGATCTGGGTTTTTAAGTTGATCTGTATTTGCCTCAAAAATTTGCTTATATTTCATTGGGTCGCCATAATAATGCTTAGCAATAAGACTCAAAGATTCTCCACTTTCTACAGTGTGCTTTGCATAAATAGAATCGTCAGCTACTTTAATATCTGCCATTAAATCAGATGGGTTCTCGCCACCTACTTTTTTAATTTCATCCCAAAGTAGATTTTTGTGATGCGGCGTTGCTGCAGTACCTCTTATTTCTAATTTATCACCGTTAACTTGTACGTCACCGTCTTGAATATTTAATTGCTCTCCTAAGTCTAGAACGCTTTGATATTTTGCTTTAACCATTGTTTTATCTCGTTTTTAATTAATAATTTTAAAGTTAAGAATATTAATTGGTATTTAGAGAATTGTGTTTACAATATTATTTTAATCGGTAAAGGTTAAAAATATAGGTTGAATGAACATTATCTCGCTTTCGCGAAAGCGAGAGCCTCAACTATACTTTGCGATTAATTTCAATTTATGGAATTGTTATTCTTCGTCTTTAAGAGTGGTGTACACGTTATTTACATCATCATCTTCTTCTAGTTTTTCTAGAAGTTTATCTACATCTTCTCTTTGTTCTGGAGTCAGCTCTTTTTGCACTGTAGGAATGTATTCAAAATCAGAACTTAAGATTTCTAAATCCATTTCTTCTAACGCTTTTTGAAGAGCTCCATAATTTTGAAACTCTGCATAGATCATGATTCCATCTACAGAGTTGTCGTCTTCTTCGTCTTTTTCATCTAGGAATAACTCCTCAGCTCCATAATCTATAAGTTCTAATTCTAATTCTTCTATATCTAGGTCGTTTGCAGCTATTCTAAAATGGCATTTATGATCAAACATAAATTCCACAGACCCAGAAACACCTAGGTTTCCATCACATTTATTAAAGTGACTTCTCACGTTTGCAACAGTACGGTTGTTATTATCAGTAGAAGTTTCTACTAGAACAGCGATACCATGAGGTGCATAGCCTTCAAACAATACTGTTTCAAAATTTGCGGTGTCCTTATCTGTTGCCTTTTTAATTGCTCGCTCTACATTTGCCTTAGGCATATTAACTGCCTTTGCATTTTGAATAACGGCTCTCAATCTCGCATTTGAATCGGGATCTGGTCCACCTTCTTTAACAGCAATTACAATATCCTTACCTATTCTTGTAAAAGCTTTAGACATTGCGCTCCATCTTTTCATCTTACGCGCCTTGCGAAATTCAAATGCTCTACCCATTTCTTAATTTTTGATTTATAATGTGTAAATATAAAATCTTGTCTCAAGGCTCGCAACTAGAAATAAAAAAAGCCACTTTAAAAATGGCTTTTGTACAGATTTTATCAAATTTTACTATTTTAGAATAACTATTAACGGATCAATTTTATTTCTTACTTTTTTATACACATCATATTGTGGCTGTGTAAGTATTTCTTTCATTTCATTTGCTTGCTCTTGATATAAAGCCAGCAACATACCATTGATTTCTTTTCTAGTTCTTTGCGAGTTCAGAATACTTTCATTGACAGCTATAAACTCGGCTTGTTTAGTTTGAAATAATAGCTCTTGCTTTTCTGTTAAAGAGAGTTCATCATCAAATTGTAAAACAATTTTATTTGCTTTTGCTTCTTGCTCTGGAGTCGCTTTAACTGATGAATAGGTTTGAGCACTCGCTAAATTAACAGAGAAGAAAAGTACGATGCTAACGAAGAGTAATTGTATGATTTTCATAACTATAGATTTGTTTTAATTAGTAATTATCTATAAGTTAAGAATAAATCGCTAGCATGTAGCTAATTTTAATATAATCGTTGTTAAAAATTCTTAATAGGAATGAATGTGCTTTTGTAAGAATTTAGGGTAGCTGCTATTCCAAAGCTCGTATATGTGTTTTCTATTTTTATTAGACCATTTTAGAGCTTGATTGTAGCGTTCTGTTTTGCGTGTAATTTGATCTCGATTACCTGTTAATTGATCTTCTTTGATAACGTAAATGGCTGGTAACTTTTCACTGACTGCGGTCTTCAAATAATTACTCATATCGTTTAAAATGTCTATCAAAGTAGCATCCTCATTAAAACTGTTTAAATTAGTAATTGTTTCTAGCTCTTGAAGATTTGTCATTACAATGGCAGCATCTTTTTTCAATGACACGATACTTTTTTCATTTATATCTGTCCATAAGATTCTATCAGCTCTTTGAAGTTTTAAAAATTGAATTTGAATAGTGTGGAAGTAGTCATATAATTCAATAGTATGACTCATTTGCCTAGCAAGAGTAGAGTTATTTTTTAAGATTTTGAAATCATATTTATTACTATAATTCAAGATAGCCAGATCATAATCAGTTCTCAATTGTAATATTGATTTTCTTATATGCTGTAACAATTCAATTTCATTGACACTAAGCGGCTTCTGGTCTTCTAATTGAATAAGTTGAAGAAATTCATTTTTTACAATGCTTAAGTTACCATTGAGGTATTTTATAACTGCCATTTTAAGCTGCTCGTCATAAGCTTCTATTTTTTCTACTTTTCTTATAGCGCTCTTTAGTACGTTTTCTAGTCGCTTGCGTTGTCCTTTAATAGCTCTATCATTCTTACGAGCGGTATAGGTTTCCATATAATTCCAAGTCTGTCCTACTACTTGTTCATGTGTTGAATCAATAAATTTTAAATAGCCTTGAGCACTATCTACTTTTTGTGCATTGAGCGATTGAAAAAAGAATGCAATGGTTATAAAAATGATACGTTTCATAATGCCAAAAATACTTCAAATCTCATGACTAACTTTTTAAAAACAAAAAAGGGCTGTTTTTACAAACAACCCTTTTGTATTAAGAAAATGTACAACCTTAGTTTTTGTTTTCTGTTTCTTTTTTTGCATTAGCTTTTGCCTGCTCCATTCCTTTCTCAACCATATCAAAGAATTGATCTAGTTTAGGAAGCACTACAATTCTGGTGCGTCTATTTTTAGAACGACCTTCAGCAGTATCATTGCTTGCCACTGGCATGTAATAAGATCTTCCTGCTGCTGTCATACGCTCCGGAGAAACCTGAAAGTCTTTTTGTAAAACTCTGGTTACAGCAGTTGCACGAGCTGTACTAAGCGCCCAGTTGTCAGCAAATTTTGCTGAAGAAATAGGCTGATCATCAGTATGACCTTCTACCATAATATCAATTTCTGGCTTATCATTAACTACTTTAGCAACTTTACCTAAAACTAACTTAGCGCTTTCATTTACTTTATCACTACCACTAGAAAAAAGTAATTTATCAGAAATTGAAATAAATACCACACCTTTTTCCACATTAACACTAATGTCTTCGTCTTGAAGGTTTCCTAAGGAGCTTTTCAAACTAGTTACAAGAGCAAGAGTTACACTATCTTTTTTAGTGATCGCATCATTAAGCGACTTGATCTGCAAGTCTTTTTCTCTAATGCTTTCTAAAGAACGCTCTAGGTTACGACTACCAGTAGTCGATAAAGTCACTAGTTCGCCTTGGTTACTTAGCAGCGCATTATTTGAATTCTTAAGAGTTTCTATTTGTTCACGCATGCTTTCAATACGTGCTCTAGCTGCTTGCTCATCTGCATAGCATGCATTTAATTTTACTGTTGCGGTATCAAGAAGTTCTTTCGTTTCTTTTTGTTTTGCAATTGCTGCCTCAAGATCTTTCTTTGATGCACATGACACTAGAAGTCCACCAGCAAGCAACATTAAAAATATTTTCTTCATTTTAGTTTTTTTCTTTTGTTTGTTAAATAGTAAGACAAATTTAAAAATAAACAGCACTATGTCATGCCTATTAACAAGGTTTTAGGTTAATCAACGTTATTATTATAAGTCTTATTTCCCTTAATGAAATATTGAAATACAATGCTTAAATCATTGTTTCTAGCTATTTTATAGTTCGTAAATGATTTTACCTTTTGACGTTTTTTCCAAACTTTTCTCAAATTGAGATAAAAATTAAAATGAGCTTTTAAAACGGCTACAAAATGATTCCATTGTAATGCATAAAGAAATTTTATTGCAGCAATTCCATCGAGAATCATCCTCACAAATAAAATCCATAGCCATTTACTAGAATGATCGTTCTTAACAATGTTATACAAACTATTTCTAAAATTATAGAAGGTCTTCCTAGGGTTCAAGCTATTCAAAGTTCCGCCACCTAAATGGTAAACCGTAGATGACGGCTCGTAACTTATGATGTATCCAGCATGTCGTAATCTCCAGCATAGATCGATTTCCTCTTGATGCGCAAAATAATCTTCGTCCATGGCTCCTACTTCATTATAACAACTTATTCTTAAAAATAGACAAGCACCACTAGCCCAATGAAGATCTACAACATTGTCATATTGACCTTCATCTTTCTCGATAGTATTAAAAATGCGACCTCTACAATAAGGATATGCATATCGATCTAAAAATCCTCCTGCAGCACCAGCATACTCAAAATGATCTCTTTTCTTATCGTCTAATATTTTAGGTTGACATGCGGCAAGTTGTGTATCTTTCTCGAATCTTGTAGCAATCGCATCGCACCAGCCAGACGTAACTGTAACATCGCTATTGAGTAAGCAAACTACTTCTTCTTCAACTTTCTTTAAAGCCACATTATAACCGCCAGCATAACCGCGATTCTCATTCATCGCTATGATCTTAACCTCTGGAAAGGTTTTTTGTGTCCATTTTATAGAATCATCAGTCGATGCATTGTCTGCTAGATAAATGACATGATTTTTACTGTGTTCTACGACACTAGGTAAATAAGTTTTAAGTAACTCGAGTCCGTTCCAGTTTAATATTACGATTCCTATTTTCATAAAACGTATTCTGGTAAGTCTGGAATAAAATTATAAGTCTGCTTGTCGTAATCCATAGTACAAAAATAATGATCCATTCCATTAGTCACCATTAAGTATTGCGCATTTAAAGCTAGATTGTAGCGAGCTATTTGATCAAAAACAGATTGATCGATCTTAATTTCTGGCGCCTTGCATTCTATGACTAGATGTATAGAACCATCTGTGTTATAGGAGATAATGTCGTATCGTTTTGTAGTTCCTGCGATGATCAATTGCTTTTCTATGTTAATGAGATTTTGCGGTATCCGCTTTCGCGAAAGCAAGAACAAAACAACATGTTGCCGCACCCATTCTTCTGGTGTCAAGTGTACAAACTTTTTCCTGATTGGGTCAAAGATAGCACGTCCTTTTTCAGTACTTTTGACTCTGAAATTTCCAGCTGGTAGTCGCAATGGCTTCATAGCGCAATATTACAAAAACCTCAACAGCTCTCGATGAGTGATGCAACAAAGATTATAGCCGATTTAAAGCAAAAGCGATATGCGCCTGTGTACTTTTTGTGCGGTGCCGAGCCCTATTTTATAGATCAAGTTAGTGATTATATAGAAGACAATGTACTGGACGAAGGTGAGAAAGGCTTCAATCAAATGGTGATCTATGGAAAGGAGACCACCATGGAAGAGGTTCTTGAAAATGCAAAACGCTATCCCATGATGGCCGAGCATCAGGTAATTATTGTTAAAGAGGCACAGCATCTTGTAAAGCAACTGGCCAAATTAGAAAGCTACGTAGAAAACCCACAAACTACGACGATTCTAGTTTTTGCCTACAAATACAAAACTCCTGACGGACGCAGCAAGATTACCAAATTGCTTAAAAAACACGCCGTTTACATGGAGAGCAAGCCACTTTATGAAAATAAGGTTCCTGCTTTTGTAACTGGTAGATTGAAGGAAATGGGATTTCAAATCGATCCTAATGCGACTAGAATGTTAGTAGAATATTTAGGAACAGACTTAGGAAAAATCAACAACGAGCTTTCAAAACTGGCAATAGTCCATTCTAAAGACCGACCTATCACACCACAAGTAATCGAGGACAATATAGGAATCTCAAAAGACTACAACAATTTTGAGCTGCGTAAAGCTATGGGAATGCGCGATGTGGTAAAAGTTCATAAAATCATCAACTATTTTGCAGATAATCCTAAGGATAATCCACTAGTGCTAACGACGGCTCAATTGTATTCTTTTTTCACACAGTTATTGAAAGTACATACGATTAAGAACAAGAATGATTCACAAGCTGTCGCTCGTGCCGCTGGAGTGAATCCGTTTTTTGTTCAAGAAATAATTACTGCGGCAAAAAACTACCCTATGAAATATTGCAGTCGTGCGATAAAAATCATTAGAGATATGGATGTCAAATCAAAAGGTGTAGGAACGCATCAAGCAAATCATCACGATCTTTTAAAAGAAGCTCTCGTTAATATCATGTCTAAATAATGGCTGAAGCAAGTAAATTAAAAGCCTGGATCAGTGCTGCACGATTAAGGACGTTACCATTGAGTATTAGTGGGATTTTGGTGGGAAGTGCGTTTGCATTTTCAAAAGTTATTAATTGGAGATCCACTCTTCTATATTTAAAAAACCTTTCTATTGAAGAAACCGGCGTGGTCGACTATTTACAATCCATTGGTTTCGAATTTAATTATCTTATTCCAATACTAGCTTTAATTACAACACTAGGTTTCCAAATCCTTTCCAATTTTGCAAACGATTACGGCGATGGTGTTAAAGGAACCGATAATGATGATAGAATCGGTCCCATGAGAGCGATTCAAAGTGGTATTATTAGTCCGCAAGAAATGAAACGCGGAATGATCATTACTGCTACTCTTACTTTAATTAGTGCTATACTACTTATATATGTAAGTCTTGGAATTGAAAGGTTATTAGTTTCTTTATTCTTTTTAGTTTTAGGTATTGCCGCTATTTGGGCAGCGATAAAATATACGGTAGGCGATAATGCTTATGGTTATCGAGGTCTAGGCGATGTATTTGTTTTTATATTTTTTGGTCCTGTAAGTGTTATGGGAATCTATTATTTAATCACTAAGACTCTAGACTGGGAAATGATATTTCCATCCATTACTATAGGTCTTTTGAGCGTTGCAGTTCTCAATTTAAATAATATGAGAGATGTGGAGAGTGATAAGAAAGCTGGTAAAAATACTATTGTAGTAAAAATGGGACTTGTTAAGGCTAAGTTGTTGCATTATGGATTTATTATTATTGCTTTTGTTTGTGCCATAATTTCGGTTTTAGCACTATTTGTTTCTGCTATGGAAGTATCAGTTTATAACGATGAAGAAATTTTTTACGCTAATAATTATTTCACTTTCTTACCACTCCTAGCCTTTATACCATTATTCATTCACTTATTTAAAGTAAAAAGAACCCAATCACCTGCCCTACTTGATCCTGAATTGAAAAAAGTGGCGCTATCTACTTTTTTGTTTGCGGTTTTATGTTGTTTAAGTGTTTGGATAGTTAGCTCGTTTTAAGACAATTGATTTATTTCTAGTTAAGCCCAATTATTGTTTTTAATTTTCTCCTTTATCAAGAAATGAATCATCAATCAAATCAATCGATGCATGTTAGGTTTCCTTTTGATTTCATAAGGGCAGAATTAATTCTGCCCTTATGAAATCAGATTACTAAAATCAGTATTCAATAACTTCAATAACCCTACTCGATCCTGAACAAAAAAAAGTAGCGCTATCTACTTCTTTGTTTGCACTTCTTTCTATCCTAAGCGTTTATCTTGTTACGTAATAAAACAGTTGGATCGTGATAAAAACGTTTAAACTATTTTATGGATTCCATAAGAAAGTTTTAAACATTATGCAAAGCATAATAACTAACTGAATATCAGTTTGCAATAGCTGTTTTACAATTTTCTAAGAAATTAAACCGACATTTTTTCACACTTAAACTATTGTAAATATGGTATTTAAAAACTATATTTAGCCTGTATAATAATAATCCCTCTAATTTATTGATAAAAAATTACTTAACTTAAATCTTGAAATTATGGCTAGGGCTATGTTTGAGTACACAAAAACAATACTTGAAAAAGTAAGTTTTAATTCGGCACTATTTAGTAAAGAATTACAAAAAGCAGTGACAAGGTTATTACCTTTTGAAATTCAAGAACTCGAGATTTGGATCAAACAATTGATACTTCAAAATCCAGAGTTGAAAACTTGTATTCCACTTTTAAAAGGTTGACCTTATTAAAAAAATAAAAAGCTGAAAATCTAATGCTCATTAGATTTTCAGCTTTTTTTATTGTTGCTTATAAGAAATCTCAGTTTCCTCTTTGATATTCAATAATAAATTAGCTAAAACTAAACAGTACTATCTTCCTGCTACTGGACTAATAATTTGTACGTTTTGAAAGGCAATAGCTCCTTTTATTACACCAGTAATCACCGCATGCAAAGCATCAATGATTTGCATTTTAAGCTCGCTCTTATGATAAATCAAACTTATTTCTCTAGCAGGTGATGGATCTTCAAAAAACCTTAAATTATCTTTCTTATGATCTGAAAGGTCCATAGTGTTTAAATAAGGCAATAGAGTCATACCTAACCCTTCATCGGCTAGTTTTATTAAGGTTTCAAAACTTCCGCTTTCTAACATAAAACGTTCTCCATCAGTATCACGCGTATTGCGACATAAATTTAAAATACTATCCTTAAAACAGTGTCCATCTTCTAGAAGTAGTAAATCGTCTACATTTATATCATCTACTTTTATTTTAGCATTTGGTTTACCTGATAGTTTAGGATCATATGCTACAAAAGGCTCATAATACAACGCGCGCTCTTTGATCAAATCATGTTTTAAAGGAGTAGCCGCAATAGCAGCATCTATACTACCATCTTGTAAACCATCAATTATATTTTCAGTGGTTAATTCTTCTATGCGTAGTTTTACCTTTGGATATTTATTGACAAAATTTGCTAGAAACATAGGCAATAAAGTAGGCATTACCGTAGGAATTACTCCTATTTTAAACTCACCACCTATAAAGCCTTTTTCTTGATCCACGATATCCTGAATACGATCGCTCTCATTAACAATATTACGCGCCTGATTCACGATTTTCTTACCAGTATCAGTCAGTTCGATAGGTTTTTTACTTCTATCAAAAATCTGCACATCCAGTTCATCTTCTAGCTTTTGAATTTGCATACTTAATGTAGGCTGCGTTACAAAAACCTTATCTGCTGCCTTAGTAAAATTCTGATATTGAGCAACGGCAAGCACATATTTTAACTGAGTTATCGTCATGATAGATATTTTCTACAAAAATAATACATGTTATTTGATTTATCTATGAAGTTGTACTGATTGTAGAACGTATTTTATGAAAGAATTATATGTAAGTTCGCTTTCGCGAAAGCGTACTAATTAAATAAAAACTATGTTTAACGATCTATCTAAAGGTCTTGCCATAATATCTGGTTTAATTCTAACCATGATTCTCGTCATATTTGGAGCGGCATTTTTTGTGGCCCAAGAACAACAAAAATATGCTATTCAACCACCGTCACAGCCTGTTGAAGTAAAGCCTGCTGTAGTACTAACGGAACAACAGACACAAGGAAAATCGCTTTTTCAAACTAATTGTGCTTCCTGTCATAAAAGATACAAAAAAGCAGTAGGACCAGCTTTATATGGAGTTACAGAACGTCGTGATCAAGAATGGCTCTACAAGTGGATTAAAAACAGCTCAAAATTGATTCAATCTGGCGATGCTCAGGCAGTCGCTATATATAATGAGTATAATCAGTCTAATATGAACGCTTTTCCACAATTAAGCAATGGAGATATAGATGCTATTTTATCTTGGGTGGAGATTCCTAAATAATTAACAAGACATTAGAAACGCAATGCAAGGTTAATTGTAAATTTATACCCAATTAAAAAATAAACGCATGGCGACGATTACAATAGGTGGAAATGAAATTTCTACGAGTGGGCAGCTACCTGAAGTAGGAACACAAGCACCAGACTTTAAACTTAAAAAAGCAGATCTTTCCGAAGCTTCTATAAATGACTATAAAGGAAAACGTGTTATTTTGAACATCTTTCCTAGTATAGATACAGACGTATGTGCAACATCTGTAAAAAACTTCAATAAACGTGCGACAGAACTTGAAAATACCGCAGTGCTGTGTATTTCAAGAGATACTCCATTTGCACAAAAGAGATTTGCTAGCGATGAAGAATTAGAAAACGTAGAAAATCTAAGTGATGTAATTGATGGATCCTTTGGAAAAGATTATGGGTTAACGATGACTTCAGGACCTCTTGCTGGTTTTCATTCTAGAGCAGTGGTTGTTCTTAATGAAGAAGGAAAAGTTATTTATAATGAGCAAGTTCCAGAAATAGCAGACGAGCCTAACTATCTAGAAGCTCTTAAATCGCTTTTATAATTGGGATTTATTAAATTTATTACAGGAAGGATTAAGGCCATGGGTTATGCGACAAAAGGCGCCATCATTCTTCTTAAAACCGAACCTAGTATTCAAGTACAAGCCACAATAGCTATTTTTATGACTATTGCTGGCTTTTACTTTAATATCACTGCCACAGAGTGGATCGCTCAAACCTTTTGCATAGGTCTGGTCATGGGAATAGAAGGAATGAACACCACCGCAGAGGCCATTGCAGATTTTATTCATCCTGATTTTCATGAAAAAATAGGACACATAAAAGACATCGCTGCTGGCGCTGTCGTGATTACTGCAATTGCTGCGGCTGTCGTTGGGTTTATTATTTATACGCCTTATGTTGTGGCATTTTTTGAGTAAGCTAAGATTCATAAAATCCCATCTTACACATATACTTGATCTATTTCTAATTACTAAAACCTATACTTTAAGTTGAGTAACAAATAGCGTGGTAATAAACGATAAGATACTGTAGATGAAGACACATCATTGATGGAACTGATTCTAAATTGCTCGGTATTGGTGAGGTTTCTTGCCATAAATGAAAAATAAAACGGGCTGTCTTTTATATTGTATCGCGCGTCGAGATCTAGGAAATAATAGGTATTATCTCCTTCATTGATATTACCGAAGAAATAGCGTTCTGATTTAATTTGCACATCAAACTGCTCGTTGAAAACAAAATTTAAATCTAGAAACGAGTTGTTGTCAACAAATGAATTTGTAGTTCCAGAAGCTGAAATTTCATTCCAAGTCCAAGTGGTTCCTATATGATAATTAAATATTCCATCAAATGCAGATCGCATCTCTAGACCTAAATTATAATTCACACTTTCTACTTCTCTAAGATTAGAATTATTGATGATGTTTTTAAAATTGCGTTGTGAATAACCACCTTTAAGTTTAAAATTAGAGCTTATTTTACCTATGTAATAATCCATGTTTGCATTAAGCGTTATAGATTCTCTATCTTCTATTAATATTTTCTCTGTTTGTGAGAAATTGGGCTGCAAAATAGAATTGGTAGAGAAAAAATCATGATCTTGCGTGTAGCTTGCTATAAAATTTGCAAAAAACTGATCGCTCCAGTTCCCTAGCTGGTAATTGAAATTGAAATTGCTCGCTTCAACCTGATTAAAACTGCCTGCTCCTTTGTAAAAAGATCTAAAACTGGTCAATACAAATTGATCATAAACGTCTAGAATACCAGCATTAGTTGTATTATGAGAACCACCTAATCCTATTCTGTTTTTTTTATTGATTTTATAATTGGCATCAAATTTTGGATTGATAAAAAACGGTTGCTCAGTATTATTCGCTCCTGACTGTTCTAGGCTATTAAATAATTGATGTGCATCTAGTGATCCTGTAAGTTTTAAATAGCTCCATTTGTATAAGTATTTCCCTTTTAAATACAAATCGTTGACTCTGTATCTGGTATTGTTTTCATAACCTGAAGATGGCTCGGTGGTGTTCCCGCTTTCGCGAAAGCGTAACCTATTCCCTAATCGATCTTCTCTATATTCATTACCTATTTGTATTTCTAGCAAGTGACCGTTTTCTTTGCGATCTAAATAATGAGCATTAAATCCAGCATAGGTCATCTCATTTTCTAGATCTTGAAAAACCGATTCTGGTTCTGGTGTGGTATTGAATAAATCCTGAAAGAAATATTGATTTACATCATAGCGTTGTGGTGCTTTTTCATCAATAAATCTTCCAGTAATAAGCAACACTTTAGAATCGTCCAGTCTATTAGTATATGTAATGATATGATCCAGCCGCTCGTTTGCTGCGGTGAGTGATTCTAAAGTAGAAACGCCATTAAACTGTAAATTGCTACCAGCATCGTTACAACGATCGCTATATGAGGTAATGGATTCTATGCTTGCAGTTTTAGAGATGTCATAATTCAGTTGGAATTTACCAAAACTGGTCTGGTACTTATTGCGCAATACATAATCTTCTGTATTAGTAAAATCAGTGTCGTTTGCAAAAAAACTGTTGGTACTGTTTTTAAAGAAGTCTTTCTCGTCCCAATTAAAAAAGCCTATGGTTTTGATTTTTAGTTTGTCGCTAGGGTTAAAAATAGCGTTTAGAGAAAGTAACTCTGCATTATTAAAATTAGAACGGCTGGCTTTAAAATTATACAATCCGGCTTCTAGACTTAATAAATTGCTGACTTGCTCGCCATCGCCCACGCGACCAGGTTCTCCATACCTAAAAGGATTGATTAAATTACTCACATCTCCTGTGGCGTCTTGCCCAGTAGAGTTTGCATTTCCTAAAAAATAAAATTTATTCTTTTTACCAAAGCTCATCAAGTTAAAACGTGCTTGATAAAAAGAATCGCCTTCTAGATCCTGACCTAGCTCCACATTACCAAACCACTGGCGTTTTGCGTCTTCGTCAAGTGTAAGGTTTAAAGCAACCTTATCGCTTTCTTCTACTCCTTTAAGGAGTTTATTATTAGAATAATGCTGCAATACCTCAATTTTATTGAGTTGTTTTGCAGGCATGTTTTTGGTGAGGATTTTATAGCCTTTTTCAAAAAAGTCATCGCCTTCTATCATGACTTTTTCTACTTCTTGATTGCCTATTTTAATAGTACCATCAATTTCTACAGTAAGTCCCGGTATTTTTTTAAGTAGGTCTTCTACCACTTCTTCATTGCCTTGCATAAAGGCTTTGGCATCTATAATTATCGTATCTTTTTTAACACGTATAGGTAAGTCTGCATTTACAATGATCTCATTAAGCTCCAGTTGTTGCTCTTGCATGATGACATTAATGGTCATTTCTTCCTTAATGTCTGTAATGGTTACCGTCACAGGAGCCGATTTATACGATAAAGAAGAAATGGTAAGAAAATGAGCGCCTGTATTTTCTGGTTGTATTTTATAAAAACCCAATTTATCGGTTTGAGTAAAAGCAACAATACTGCTGTCTTGTACTGTTTTAAGAATCACAGTAGCAAAAGCTACTGGTTCTTGTAACTCATTTACTGCAGTACCAGATATTTGAGCATTGAGAATACTACAAGTAAAAAATAGAAAAAGACCGGTTAGGGTCTTTACATTTCTGTTTTTTGGAAAAAAAATTCTATAAAAAACATTCACATTTACATGCTAAAATTAGTTTTGGATCTAAACTCATTGGAAGGTTCTAACCATTGTTCGGTTGAAAAACTATGCCTTACAGTAAAACCGCGCGAATCAGTTCTTGATTTAGCAACGCGTAACTTTTTTAATTTAGCATCAATCAAATTTTTATCAAATTCTTTATAGGAAACTTTTTTAAATTTCTCACTTCTACCATTAAAACTCTTAAATTTTTCATTTATGGATTGAGTCTCTTTTATTTTCTTGAGCTCCCACTTATATATGCCAGTTTCATCATAGATTGAAACGATAACACCAGGAAGACCATTAAACTTCCAAGGACCGATAGTTACAGGGATTTCGTTGGTAAAATATGCGGTATATTTTCTTCCTCTAAATTTCAATTTTGCTTTATGACACCTATATCCAGAAATTATGTTAATTTCCGATTCGATTTTCCAACTCATTTTAGGTAGTTCTTCTTGAATAGATAGAAATTCTTTTGTTCCACGACGGTCGAATGTATTCTCTTTTAAAATTAATTGATTGCGATCAATTAAAATTTCAGAAAAATACTCCTTTTTATCAACTTGTCCATCTAGAATTTGATCATAACTTTCTTTTAAACTTCCTTTTGACTTAGGAGAGTAATCAACATCATAATAACTAAATTTATCACTTACTATTAAAGTGGTATTTCTATAATTAAGTATTTCAGGAGTATAACTAACTGTCAAGAGATAATCTAGTTTAATAACTTCTTGTTGAGCAATTAAATAGTTAAAATTGAATATTATAATTAGTAAAACTTTAATAAATAGATGTTTACACATAAACATAATGAGATTTTTGAATATTTTATGATTATTTTTTTTACAACTATAATAATAACTTGTATATTCTTAAGTGCCTTAGAATTAAAACCCTCCTTAAAGAATTATCTCTTCCGAACCCAAAAAATACAATCATTTAATTTTAATATTGAATTATAAATTATACTTAATAAAAATTCCATGTTTATATTTTTTTCTGTTTAAAATAATACATCTAACAAAATTTGGTATTATTATTTTGTAAAATTAGTAAATAAATAATCTCTTAAAAAAGAAAAAATTTACCTAGTAAAAAAAACAATTCACTAGGTAAAACTTTTACTCAGTTATTAGCGCATCAAGTTTCGAATTCTTCTGGCTTGAGCTATTTGACCACTATCTGAACAACTTACACCTTCCTTTTTATCAAATTCTACAACCGCAGTAACTTCACCTTCACTATTTTTAAATGTATAACGACAAATAGTTCTAATGTATTCGACCGAAACTTCTGAATTGTCAAGATCTACATTCATAATGTCTACAAATTCTAAAAGATTGGTCGGATTTTTCGATTCGATAGAGTTATCCACAACAGAAAACCCACTACTCAACATAAATACTCCAGCAAGTGCCGCAAAAACTAATTTTCTCATAATAAAATGTTTTAATTGATTAATATGAGTTAAAGAAACTATGAAACTAAGAAACTAAGAAAGATCCTAATTTCCAATGAGTTATTTTATTTTTTAACAGTTTAATTGTTAATTTTTACTGTGAATTTAAATCGAGTGTCTGTAATACTGCTGTCTTGAGCAGTTTTAAGAATTACCGTTGCAAAGGCTACTGGTTCTTTTAACTCATTTACCGCAGTACCAGATATTTGTGCGTTGAGCACAAGGCATGTAAAAAATAGAAAAAGACCTGTTAAGGTCTTTTTCTTGTTAATGTAAATAAAGTTGAGTTTACTTTTTTTCTTCATCTTCGGTTTCCCATTCATAGATTAATTCCAGTGAATTTACATTTGATACAGCTTTGACATCTTCGCTAATCTGTTCATTTATAAAAGACTTATTATATTCTTTAACTTTATTCAACATTCTCGCTCTTGCAATTTTTAATCTGTTAGAACTGCGTTTTTCAATACAAGCTAACTCCGATCGATAAGATGTCATCCTATATAAGTCCGTAGGTATTTTAAAAAAAATTGTTGATAATTTAACATTACTTTTAAGTGATACAGCGGTGTAGATAAAATCTCCATCCGTTGAGTTCATTTCTAAAATAAGACCTGGTAGACCTAATATTTTATATGGCCCTACAGCCATAGGTATGCTTTCAGTAAAATAAGCTACTATTGGTCTTCCACGGTATATGCCAGTAGCTTTAATACATTCTAAATTTAGAATTTGTTTCTTATCCTTATGAATAGTCCATTGAATTTTAGGTATAGAGTCTACGACAATTACTTTACCTGAATTAAGACATGACTTCCTAACATGAAATTGCTTATTCTTTTTTAAGTTACCAATTGTATAAGAGCCTAGAACATTTTCCTTAAAGCCAGGTATCTTATATTGCCAGTTATCAATACTATCTTTTACTGTATTGCGATATTTATAAACAGAATCGTTAAAAGTCAAAACAACACTTAGTTCACTTGTAAGACTATTACCATATAAGGTTTTATTGCTTTTATTATAAACTACTTCATATAAATTATCCTCACTTTGAGCATTAATTATTTGAAACACAAAAAATAATAAGAAAATAAGATTTCGATTACCCTGCATCTAGTTTGTTTTTTGTGTTTATCGTGGTGCTATATTTAATTCTGAACGTTTACAATTAAAATCATCCCAAACAAAGCTATCAAATGATCCAGAATTAGAAAACAACTCGCATGCGCCTCTAGTTTGAGTATAAGTTATTAATTGTTCCATTCTAAGAACATTGTTCTCATCATAGTAAAAATTTACTGAATGGCAGGCGCATAAAGTAAATAAATCCACTGAAGTTTCTTCTAATAATAGCTGCTCATTAGATTCAACGAACCCACTACTCAACATAAAAATAGCCGCCAGTGCTGTAAAAACTAATTTTCTCATAATTAAATATTTTAATTAATTAATATGAGTACTAAGAAACTAAGAAACTAAGAAACTAAGAATAATCCTAATTTAATTGTGACTAATTTTTCATACTAGTTCACAACCTTTATTTCCTTTTAACTAATAACTCACAACTACTTCTTTAAATGCCATGCAATATTCTTATTTTTGCTCGTTCACTATAGTTCATGGCGCGTAAAAAATCTACAACCAAAAAATCTACAGCAAAGACTAAAAAACCTTTGCAAATCCCTAGCTTTAAACTCAATAGATTACAGCAAGTAATTCTAGGTAGTGCGCTTATGGTTTTCAGTCTATTATTGTTGTTCTCCTTTACTTCCTTTTTATTTACTGGAGCTCAAGATCAGAGTATAATAGATGAACTAGGCAATCGCAACCTTGTAACTCAAAACTGGATCAGCCAGCTCGGTGCTTGGTTAGGACATGTGTTCATTTATAAAGGATTTGGTATTCCCGCATTTTCTATTGCGATCATGACTTTTATCTCGGGAATTTATTTATTTGCCAGTGGTGATGATGCGTTCTCGCTTTCGCGAAAGCGGATTTCTAACCTATGGTTCTGGGGATTGCTACTAATGTTGTGGTTTTCTGTCACTCTAGGGTTTTTTCATAGATCTAATGCCTTGTTAGGCGGAAAAGTGGGCTATGAATTGAATGATTTCCTGCAAGATTATTTAGGTCTTATAGGTGCTGTTTTGGTCATGATTTTCATTGCGATCGTTTATCTCGTATTGCGATTAAAGCTAACTCCAGAAATTATCAGTGCGTATTTTTCTAAGAAAGCAGGAGAAGTAAAAGAAGAATTTGACGGAATTGCCTCTACCGACGAAGAGAGTGAATGGGAGAAAGCTACTGTAGAAGGCAGCTCGCTAGAAGATGAAACGGTTGGACAAGAGCCTAAAGAACCTATTAAACTTTCTGGAAATGATATGGAGGTTACCGTTCCAGAAGAAGAAGTTATTCCAGAGCCAGTTTTAAAGAAAACGGTCGCGCCTAAAGATGAGGACGATATAGGAATGGATATCGAGCCAACTCAAGAGGAAGAAGAAGTGGACAATAAAGCCTCTAAGCTTGTAGAGGATTTTGGCGAATTTGATCCTACTTTAGAGCTGAGCAATTTTCAATTTCCACCTATTGATTTATTAAAGGATTACACTAGAGGTAAAACCATCACAATCAATGAAGAAGAGCTGCAAGCAAACAAAGATCGTATTGTTGAAACGCTCAAGAACTACAAAATAGGGATCGCAAAAATCAGTGCTACCATAGGACCTACGGTAACACTTTATGAAATAGTACCTGAGGCAGGAATCCGTATTTCAAAAATTAAAAACCTAGAAGATGATATCGCCTTATCGCTCGCTGCGTTAGGAATACGTATCATAGCTCCTATTCCAGGAAAAGGAACTATAGGAATTGAGGTGCCTAATCAAAATCCTTCCATCGTTTCTATGCGATCAGTTATTGCGTCGCCTAAGTTTCAAAATGCCGAGATGGAACTTCCTATCGCTTTTGGTAAAAATATCTCTAATGAAACCTTTGTCGTAGATCTTGCCAAAATGCCTCACCTACTTATGGCTGGTGCGACTGGACAAGGTAAATCTGTAGGATTGAATGCAATTCTTACCTCGCTGCTTTATTCCAAGCATCCAGCAGAAGTAAAGTTTGTTTTGGTAGATCCTAAAAAGGTAGAGCTAACCTTATTTAATAAAATAGAACGTCACTACCTAGCCAAATTACCGGATAGTGAAGATGCCATAATTACTGACAATTCTAAGGTAATCAACACCTTGAACAGTCTTTGTATAGAAATGGATCAACGTTACGATATCCTGAAAGACGCGATGTGTCGTAACTTGAAAGAGTACAACGCAAAGTTTAAAGCACGCAAACTAAACCCAGCAAATGGTCATAAATTCTTACCGTACATCGTACTGGTAGTAGATGAATTTGCAGACTTGATCATGACCGCTGGAAAAGAAGTAGAAACACCTATCGCTAGACTTGCCCAACTGGCTCGTGCGATAGGAATTCATTTAATTATCGCGACTCAAAGACCGTCTGTAAATGTTATTACAGGTATGATTAAAGCTAACTTCCCTGCGAGAATATCTTTTAGAGTTATGCAAAAAGTAGACTCACGTACCATTCTAGACAGCGGTGGCGCAGACCAGTTAATAGGTCGTGGTGACATGCTGTACACCGCAGGAAATGAGTTGATACGTATTCAGTGTGCATTTGTGGACACTCCAGAAGTTGAAAAAATTACTGATTTTATAGGTGGTCAGAAGGCATATCCAGACGCACATTTACTGCCAGAGTATGTAGGTGAAGATGGTGGCACAAGTCTTGATAACAACATAGACGAGAGAGATGCAAAATTTAAAGAAGCAGCAGAAATTATTGTTGTAGCTCAGCAAGGAAGTGCATCGCTTTTACAACGTAAATTAAAGTTAGGCTACAATCGTGCCGGCCGTATTATCGATCAACTGGAGGCTGCAGGTATTGTAGGCGGCTTTGAAGGTAGTAAAGCGCGGCAAGTTTTAATTCCAGATCTAGCTTCTCTCGAAGTGTTTTTAAATGAAGAAAGTAATAAATAAAAAATGAACATGAAAAATTATTTCCTATCTGTTTTTATGATTTTCGCTTTCGCGAAAGCGGTAACAGCACAAGATGCTAAAGCAGATAAATTGCTTGATGAAGTAGCTCAAAAATTCAAATCCTATGATAATGTTTCCTTTACCTACAAAGGAAATTTCAAAAATTCCAAAACTGGGACGGACATGGATGTTCAAGGAGATGCAAAGATGGCTGGTGAGAAATACAACGTTAATTTTATGGGTACTACCTATATTTTTGATGGTACAAAGCAATATGCTATTAATACTGAAGACCAGCAAGTAACTATTTCTACTGTTACTAATGACGGTAATCAAATGATTACACCATCTAACATATTAACTTTTTATGAAAAAGGCTACGTGAAGAAATGGGATATTTTACAAAATGAAGGTGGTAGAAAAATTCAGTTTATAAAACTAACTCCTATTAAATCTGACTCTGAATATAAAAATGTTTTATTAGGAATAGATGTAAATACAAAGCACATTAATAAAGCAATCATCACTGAAAACTCTGGAACTGTTGCCACTTTTAAACTGATGTCTCTTAAAACTAATGAACCGCTTCCAAAAAATTCATTTTCGTACGATCCTAAGCAATACAAAAACTGGACAGTAGAAGAAATGAATTAAAGGACGTATCAATTAAGACCTACTTAGTTTTAAAAATATAGTGTGAAAATATTAGATCGTTACATATTAAGCCAATACATAAAGACGTTTTTAAGCGTCTTTATTGTATTAATGTTTATTCTTATTCTACAAGCGATCTGGTTATACATTAAAGAACTTGCTGGTAAAGATCTTGATGTGATTACCATAGTTAAATTTTTATACTACTCTACACCGGTTGCCGTTCCTATAGCATTACCATTAAGTGTTTTACTAGCTGCGATTCTCGTTTTTGGTAACATGGCAGAGAACTACGAGTTTGCTGCGATGAAATCTAATGGAATTTCACTGCAACGAGCAATGAGATCGCTCACGATTGTAATTTTAGGCATAGGGATTACATCATTTTTGTTTGCAAATTCTGTTATTCCATGGGGTCATTTAAAACAACGTAATTTAAGAGGTAACATCGCTAAAATGAAACCTGCTATGGCTATAGGTAAAGGAACATTTAATCAACTAGGCGATATTAACATCAAGGTAGCCGACAAATCTGGTGAAAATGGTAAATTTCTAACTGATGTAATAATTCATAAAAAGAATCCTAGAAAAAACGGGAATTATACTGTAATCAAGAGCAAACGAGGTGAATTAAAAAGCTCGTTAAAATCTAACGTAATACAATTAGTGCTGGAAGAAGGAAACTATTACGAGGATTTGTACCTGTTACAACCTAGAAAGGCAAAAAGTTCACCTTTTGTTAAAAGTTATTTTGACACTTACACTCTCAATATAGATGTGTCTCAGTTGAATAAGGTTGATGTAGACGAAGAATCTGTTACAGATAACCATAGGATGTTAAAAATCAATGAGCTGTATAACCGTATAGATACATTTTCATTAGCACTATCTAACAACTATAAGATTTATCGCAATAATCAACATAATGCTTGGGCTCCTAAAGCTTTAGATAATAGAGTAGAATTAGATTCCATAAAATCAAATCCAGATGATTTTCTAGCTTCTCTATCCATACATAACCAGCGTAGAGCCTTAGACGTAGCACTTTCTAAAATGCGTAGCCAGAGAGCTGCTGTTAAAAACCGAGAAGCACAATTAAAAGGTGAAGCTTCAAGACTTGCTAAACATGAAATAGAAATTCACAAAAAATATGTTCTAGGAGTAGCATGTATTATTCTTTTTTTCATAGGCGCTCCACTAGGTGCTATAATTAAAAAAGGTGGAATGGGATTACCTCTTGTGGTTGCAACGTTATTCTTTCTCACCTATCATTTTATAGGCATTTTTGCAGAGAAAGCCGCTACAGAAGGGGCTTTCCCAGCCTGGTTAGGTGCCTGGATGAGCACCTTTATAATTTTCCCGATAGGTATTTATCTTACCTATAGAGCAACTACAGATCAAGGCATATTTAGCAGCTAGTTTTTACCTTACTCTTTTAAAATAAGACTAAAATAACAGACCGACTTAGCTTAATCCTTATCTTTGTATTCAAAGAAATTACTATATGATT
>NZ_MAAX01000101.1 GCF_002162835.1 Nonlabens dokdonensis | reverse complement strand
AATAACAAAATTTCAAAATATAAAAGACAAGATTGAAATAAATATTCTAAATGATAACATTTTACAGGTTGATCAACAACTGGACATCATAGAAAATGACATTAGTAGTTCGCTATATTCATTATTAGTTGAAATGTATCTCAACACACTAGATAACAATAACGAAGCAAATAATGATTTAGTTAAAGAGTTATCAATAAATGGAAAATCTTCTAAATTACCTATAATTGTCGAATTTGGAAGGTTAAGAATGGAGAAAGATTTACCTGCTTGGCAGTACGATTCGACAGTTGAGCATCACTCTACAATGTATCCGAAAGAATCCGAACATTTAGTCGAATATGTTTTTTTTAAGTTCGACCCATTCAATTTCGAACGCAATTTTAAACATTTGGCTTTTATTGTAAATTTTGAATCAGACTTTTCAGTCATTGATAGATATAATTCTATTAAATTAATTTTGCCCTTGACCTTTACTAAAGTTTTAGAGTTAAAACAAGATATAAATTTCTCAAGAGCCATAACACTATTCAAAGATGAATTAAAAGACAGTTATTGGGTGAAGCTCTCAGCCTTATTAAATTCTGGCGAAATAGCTCAACATATTTATTCAAAAAATCAAGAATATTATGATAAAATAGCAGACCTTTTTTTCAAGGCAGAATATACTAAGGTTGCAATTGAATGTTCAAAAATATTAATTGAAAAACCAAACATCCAAGAGTTACATTCCTTTTTTATAAAATCTATATTATTTATAAATAAAGATGTGAAAGATTTTTTTAAAAACGAAAATACTTTGACTCGAATTTTGACTCTTATGAGGTCGATGATGATTAAAGGTTCAAAATATAATTCAAACAGAGAAATACTACTTGCTGAATATTATCGGAATAGTAATTTTAGTTTTTCAAATTGTTTACTCGAAGATTTATATTATGAATTCAGATTTAACGTCCCAAGCAGCATACACAAATGTGTGTTCTTAAATGGAAGTGTTATTTCTTATCGAAATGTCAATGCATTTGACAAAAGTGACTTTTCAAAAATAGTAAGTAATCTTAATGCAAAATGGAGTAATTTGGTTTTCGCATCACTCCGAGAAAATGATATAGACCTTAATTATAATTTTTTTCATCAGGTTGAATTATATGTTATAACTAAAATAAAGATAGGGAATTATGAACAAGCCCTTACTGCTTTAAACTTATTCGATAAGAACAATACAAAAATAAGTTCCCCAGAGTTTGTGACAACGTGGTTAATTAAAAATAAAATATTATGTTATTTCAATCTCCAAATGGTAGATAAATGCATTCTTATTATAATCGATGAGTATTTTAGAACAGACAATTTTTATGATCATTATTATAATCAAGAATTAGTCGATTACTTAGTAGAATATAACGAATCTGTAGTATACAAAAGTATTGTTACTCCTATTTATTTTTTAATTACTAAACAATCTCAATCCTATTGTTATGATTCAATAGCAAATTTCCTAATACAACATGATTTAAAAAAACCTTCCGAAATAGAGTGTATATCAGCTAAATTCAAAACAGAACATTTAATTTATTTTTTGGAAAATTGTTGCATAAAAAGTAATCTAGAGGACTCTCCATACTTAAATTCTATAGATGCCCTTTCCCTCGAAAGAATTGCAATACTAAACTTTTTAAAAACTATAAATCCAGAAAACTTAAAACAGTATAACGATGAAATCTTAAATATAACAAAAGAAGATACTATTCGCAAGGGAGTTAAACACATTCATGAGAGTAGAATCTTTGTAGATACCGAGAGTTTATTTAAAATTCTAATTTCAGAAATTACAGAAATATTTGATCGGTATTTATCTTTAAATAATCAGAAGTTCTCTGCTTTATCTTCTATGACCATAAGTGAAATATTTGATCCGAATAAAATAGATTATATGTTCTATTGTATAAAACCAGTTGATGAAAATATTTTACATTTATATCTTTATGGAGAACCCATACTTGACGACAATATAGTTAGAGTTCCTAGAATAAGGTATACGCATTTTCTATTATTGTTCGAGGAAATCAAGGATCAATTTATTTTTAATGAAGATTTTGGTTTCAAAAGCTTTCTGAGTATGCGAATAAGGCACGGAACTTTCTCGAATGTGTTGAGGAATGTTTTTGATAAGTATAATTTAATCTCATCAAAAGAATCATCAACAGATGAATATAAAGAAATTGAACATTGGAATAAAAACGACGTAATACCGCAAAACTTAGTATCAAATATTCAGGATGTTTTTAAAGAAAGTTCTAGAGCAATTGATGATTTAATAGATCTAGGGTTAAGTTGGATAAAAATTAAGGAAATAGATAATGATGGATCTGAAATGTTTGATTTTGCTTTTTCAGAACTTGAAATGAAAGCTAATTTTATTAATAAGATAGGTAGAATCGAAAAACCAGATGATTTTATCAATGAAGTTTTTGATATACTTTATGATCGATTAGATTCACAATTAGAAAAGATTAGGCATAAAATTGAATCAGAGATGTCTTCAAAATTTATTGATATAATTGAACAAATGGAAACAAATGTTGGAACAATATTTAGTAATACAAAAAAAACGTCCTTATTAGAAGAACAAATTATTGCATGTAAAACAGAAATTCAATTGGTGACAGGACAAGTTCAAAAATGGTTTAAAGTTTCTAGAAATCATTATGTCGATGAATTTCCAATTGAAATGATTTTAGAAACTAGTTTAGATTATGCTAACAGTATTAACGGAGATATTTTGAATATTGCACAAGTCAATAAAGAAATCCAATGCAATTCTAAATTTAAAGGAAAATACTTTGAAGGCTTTGGCGATATGCTAATCAACATATTTGATAATATTATTAAAAATAATAGAGACTTAAACGGAGATTTAAAAATTAACATATTAATAGAATCAAAAAATGGTTTAACTAAAATCTTCGTTTCAAATAATTTATCTCCTTTGATTGACATTAAAGACTTAAATACCAAAGTTTTAGATATAAAACGAAAAGTTAATAATTATAAAGATGGAAATTTAGCTAATAGTTTTGAAGGAGATTCAGGCTATTTAAAAATTTGTAGGTGTATTTCAGCAGATTTAGAACAAACCAATTATGAAGTAAATGTTGATAATTCTATTGACAGTTATGTTGTAGAGATAATAATTGAAAATAAAAAATTAATTATATGAAAGGGTTAATAATCGAAGATGATCCGAATAAGGCAAAAAAAGTGATAGGCTTTATAGAGGGAAATTTTCCCAATATAAATATGAAACTGAAAATATCTTATCAAAGTGGTCTAAAGGAGATATTTCAGAATCAATTTGACTTCATTTTACTAGACATGAGTTTACCAACATATGATCAGAACACAAGTAGTTCTTCTGGAAAACCGAGAAACTTCGGCGGGCGTGATATTTTAAAAGAAATGAAAAGATACAAAAAGGTATCCGAGGTAAAAATTTTAACTCAATATAATGAATTTGATGGTGGATCTATTTCAATAAACGAACTCCATACTCAATTAGAATCTAAGTATTTTGAAATATATAGAGGTTATATAATATATAATTCGAAACGTACAGAATGGCAAAACGAGTTAAATGATTTCTTAAAATCATTAGTTTAATATGTTAAATATTTTAGTGGTAGACGATTCAGAAATTAAAATTGAAAGGATCAAACTAGTAGTTCACGAGTCTTACTCAAATGAATCTTTGAATGTTATAGTAGCAAGAAATACTTCTGATGCCATGACAATTTTATTATCTAATCAAGAAGTCAATTTGTTAATACTTGATTTAAACTTACCTATTAGAAAAGGTGAGAAAATTAAAAATAAATCCGGATTAAATTTATTAAAAGAAATTACCAGGAGATTCGATATTTCACGCCCAGATTCGATAATTGGTTTGACGTCTTACCAAGATATAAGAAATCAAGTTGAAGCTAGGTTTCAAGACGAAGGCTGGATAATTACTACATTTGATTTAAAGGAATCCAATTGGGAAGAAATAATAAAAAACAAAATTTCATATTTGATGTCAAAGAAAATCTACACACCAAAAACTAGTAAAACTCCATTGGTAGTGATTTTGACAGCCATAAAAGAGGAGTACATAGCAGTCAGGGCACACCTGACTAATTTAAAAGATAAAGATATTGATGATACCAGTTACGAAATTGGTGAGTTTAATTTAAATAAGAAACTTATTGCAAATGTCGTTATTCGAGAATGTGGAGCTAAAAATTCTATTGCAGCAATGGAAACTGAAAGAGCGATTTCAAACCATTCTCCACAATTGATATTGTTCGTTGGTATCGCCGGTTCTAGAAAAATAAACGATTTCAAAATTGGAGACGTTGTAATACCAGAAAAAATTTATTCTTATGAATCAGGTAAAACAGATAAAAATATGTTTTCCGCAAGACCAGATAGCGGTTTTTTGAGCTTTGTTTTTCTAGAAAAAGCAAAAAAAGAAAGGCTTAAAAATGATTGGAAAAAACTGATAAAAGGTGAATATAAAAACTTCTCTCCAACTGCTGATATTGGTATTATAGCCTCAGGTGATCAATTAATAGAGCATTATGATTCACAAGTTGGAGAAATTTTAAATAAACATTATAATGACACGTCTGTCGTTGAAATGGAAGGCTTCGGTTTTACAAAAACCATTTCAAAACAAGGTCGATCACAAAATAACCTTATTACTGGTTTGATAAGAGGTGTTTCTGATTTAATCAAGCAGAGTAAAGATTTAAGTTGTGAATTTGATCGACGCCCATCAGAGGCTAAAGCAATGGCTTCTGATACAGCATCTGCCTTTGCTTTTTGGATGATTTACAAACTATATGAAAATAGGGGTAACTAACTATTGTTGTTTAATTTTCAAATTCTACTTCAAGTTCAAAAAATCTTATCTTTGCCATCCTTAAAAAATGAAGTAAATGATCTATAGATTAAGAGTTCTTCTGGATGCCAGTGTGGACTGTTTTAGAGATATTGAAATAGAAGACAACGCTACTCTAGAAGAGTTTCATAACGTTATTGTACAGGCATTTCAGTTACCTGGTGATGAAATGGCAAGCTTTTATGCCAGTGATGAAGAGTGGAATCAAGGTGAAGAATACTGCCTTTTTGATATGAGTGGTGGAATGAGTCCCGTTAAAAAAATGGCCGATACGCTCATGGAAAACGCCATGAGTAAAAAGAAAACCAGAATGATCTATATTTATGACTTCTTGAGTCTATGGACCTTCTCCGTAGAACTGGCAGATGTCGTAGCACCAGTTTCTGGAAGTGCTTATCCGCAAGTGATTTTTTCTGTCGGTGAATTGCCAGACAGTGCTCCAGACAAAGAATTTGAAGCAGATCCTCGCTTTCATGATGGTGAAGAAGAGTATCGTGGCGATATAGATGACGGTGATGATGACTTTTATGATGACCAATCTTTTGATGAAAATGACCTCTACTAGACTATGATCAATCTATTTAATACCAGAATTGAAAATCTTGCCATACATCGTGTAGGTAATAAGAACAAAGGAGAGTTATTACTTACCTCTAGTGAAAGTACAGCTCTGGACGACGAGATGCATTCCCTATTGAAGGAGTATTTCTTAAAACCATTCCGCTCTAAGGAAGAGGCTTATTATAGTTTCTTTCATGAAGATGACTTAGAGTTTCATGATATGTACGCTTTCGCGAAAGCGGTATTCTCCACACCAGCTTCTTTACTAGATAATAGTAAGAAGATCGCAAAACACTTGTACGAGCAATCAGAGCATCCACACATACGAAGTGGTGAGGTATACATTTGTTATTTTGACAACGTAATGGTCGATAATAACAAGACCGATGCCATTGGGATTTTTAAGAGCGAGATCAAGCAAGAGTTTTTGCAATTTGAAGAAGGAGAAACAGATCTAAAAATGATCTTGCAGCAAGGTGTGAACCTAAATAAACTGGACAAAGGTGCCATTATTTTTAACGTAGAAGAAGAAGCTGGATACAAGATTCTATCTGTAGATTCAAACCGTTATGATGCAAAGTACTGGCTGGATAATTTTCTAGGAGTAGACGTTTTTGAAGACGAAAATTTCTTTACTAAGAAGTATTTGAAGTTTTGTCAAGACTTTGCAAAAGACGTGGTACTGCCTGCCGAAGATAAAAAGGAAGAGGTCATGTTCATGAATCGCGCGGTAAATCATTTTGCTAAAAACGATAATTTTGAAGAGACTGCTTTTTTAAATGATACACTAGATAACCCAGATTTAATTCCAGAATTTAAAAATTATAAAGTAGAAAAAGGACCTAAACACTCCATCGAAGATGTGAGCTCCTTCCCTATTTCAAATACTGCAGTAAGTGCAGCCCGTAAGGGAATAAAAAATGTAATCAATCTAGATACGCACGTGCAAATTAAAATGGATTTTACAAATCCTGATAGTGCAGAGAAATTTATAGAGAAAGGTTGGGACGAAGAAAAACAAATGTATTATTACTTAGTTTATTTTAACCGCGAGGAGAAAAAATAATCAAGAATAGCGAATAGCGAATAGCGAATAGCGAAAACTAAGATTTGAGATATAAATAGTCCGATAAATGAACAGAGATGTTTTATTTATCGGACTTATTTTTGATTCTAATTTTAATACTGATTTTATCTAGTGATCTAAATCGTGGTAGTTTCTTTTAACAAATTCTAGTGCGGTATTTAAAACGCCGCCCATACTTCTGGTAGACTTAAATGCGATATCACCGGTATATAAATGAAGTTCTTTTTTGAGCTGTTTAAATTTTGTAGGTGTAGAGATATAGTCTGCCTTCATGCATTTAATCAATTGCTTATAGCGTTTTTGCGTATTGATCAATCGTTTTGCGATAAGGGAACGTTCTTCTTTTTTATATTGCTCAATACTTTCATTTTTCAGGCAATCTGCCACATTTAATACCATAGGTAAGTTTTCTTTAAAGAACTGAGGTCGATA
>NZ_MAAX01000189.1 GCF_002162835.1 Nonlabens dokdonensis | reverse complement strand
GGCTCGACCATTGGCAATAATAGCCTTGTTAACCAGAGCTTGGTACATATCGTTATTTTGGTGTTTATTATCTCGACACGAATTAACCAATGCTTTAAATTCCCTGAGCACGATATTGTTATCTACATCATAACTACATATTTCTTTCTTCAATCTTTCGTCTGCCAGTATATAAATATGTTTTGCTTTTAGATTGGTTCGGCATATCCTGCCAATAGCTTGGATAATATATTTTGAATAGTGCTGTCTAATATTATAGTCATTGTAAAGCGTACCATTAGACTTGTTGGGAATATCGTTTGAATTTAAAGATGCCATTAGATTTCTAAATGCTCTGGTAACTTCTAAATTGAGTGTCCTAAGCGAAATCCTGCCAGCTTCTAAAAGAAATTCTAACTGAAACAAATACTTAATAAAGCCTTCTTCATCTAATTTTTTGTTAACCAATTGTATGAGATGGGTTGGCTTGTCTAAGTAAATGGCATTGATATCGGTTTTTGTTGTATTGAAAGTTTCTAATTCTTCACTACGTATATCAATAAGCTGGGACACGTCTGGCGAGAGATATTGAAGATTTTGGCCTGCACCCATTGTTTGGTACATAGATATCAAGAACAGCTTTTGGCCATTTTTAAGTTGGTTTGTGAAATCCTCTTTTTTAGTTTCAAAATCAGCGCTGTTGATTATCCGATAGGAATTGGTAACCTTATAGGAAGACTGACCGTCATCATCGAGTGAAAGAAATTTGTTTTGTGCTTTGTGTAAAAAGATTAGTTCGTCAAAAATTCGTTCTAATGTTGTACTGTTTAGTTGATTATCAAATGGTTTTGGTTCCTTGTTTAACAAACACAACATTGCATTAATGTCATCTTCTTTTATGAAATGTTGGAAAGCGGTGGCGATTCTCAGATACCTACTTTGTGTATAGCCGTCAGGATTATCGATTTGACCAATAATTTCATCCGCCATTTCCTCATCGTTATCAAACAATGCTATGAATTCCTTTCTTATTTTTTCGGTTGCTTCTGTATTGATAACCCAAATAGGATGAAGACTTACTTTTTCATAGTTCTGAGTTTGCTTATCCACTAAAGATTTTAAAGAAAGAGAATCTTGTTCTGATAACTCACAAAATTTGACGCCTAACTGTTTTTTGAGGTATCCAATATCAAAATTACCAGTTACTGTCTCTACCTTGGCAGTAGCCGAGATGCCTACAACCTTAGCACGTTCTGCCAGTTTTAAAAGAAACTTTTCTGGTGTATTATAAAATTCATAGATGTAGGTTTTGGTAATGGTTTCGTGCTGCTCATCATCTATGAAATCGTAGTATCTAAAACCATTCTCGTAGATGCTGAAATCGTATAATATCTCATCTTTCTTCTTTTTCTCTTTTGGGTTTGTGCGTTCCCTTTCAGATAGGATACTATCCATTACCCACATTTTATATCTTCCTTCAAGCCTAAATTCTTCTAATATTGAGCTAAGAGCCAAATCATAACCATATTCAGAATCTGTTGCTTTTCTGCGTTCGTTTACAGTTTGTTGGTAATTGTCAGCAAGACTTTTTACAGAACCCTTGAAATAAGAAACAAAACCTTTGATCTGATTTAGAAGTGTTACTACATTTTTATTCCGGTCTTTAGGCTTATCATCTGTAAAATTGAGATGATTCATTTTTTTGTTTTCGCTTGAATCTATTTCAATGTATTTCTTATTATTTCGGTATACAGAATGATAATGGAAGTCGTGAAAAAGTAGATTGCGTTCTCTTGATATTCCAGCAGCTTCAGTTGTTTTAAAGCTGTAGCTAATGTTGAATTTATCTACGATTTCTTCTGCTTTTTCCTTTAACTCTTCTTCAATATTCTCTAAAGGAAGATATTTGTAGCCTTCATCTATAAGCTTCTGTCTTTTAATGGAATGTTCTATAAAATCCTGTGGTAATTTGTTATTGGATAACGCCCAATATATCTCATTAAATAAATGAATGTAATCTATTTTCTGTTTTTTGCCTCGCTTAATGATATTCTTTAAAATGCTGTCTTTAGATGCATCTATTTCGTCTATAAAAACAATGGCATCCTTTGTAATGTCATTGTTAGAAAAATGGTATGATGGCTCTACTATAGTACTATTTTGGGCATAAAATTTATCAATACTCAAGAAGAAAATTTTCCGTTCTGAAGAAAACACCGATGGATATAATGTGCCAATCCATTGCAAGGATTTATCTGTCTTAATCGCTTTTAAGCGTTCCCCTTTATTCGGGTAATTTTCCTTTAGATAAATCTCTATACGTCGTCTAAATTCACGCTCTTGTTTAGTCCGCAATTCATTTTTAGCTTTTTTGAGAATATCCTTAAAATTTCCAGTACCTTCATAACGGTTTATCAATTCCACTTGGCTTTTCAAATCCCAATAAGCAGCCAATTTGGTAAAATATTCTGGTATATCATCTTTGATTTTATCAAAGTTTCTAAGCACAAAACCAGAATTGGAATCTAAAAAAAGCACGTGTTTATCAAAGTCGTTCCTCTTTTTATTTATAACGAAAAAATCATTCTTAAAATCGTCAATCGGTAGATTCTTCTTGAGGTTGGTCACAAAGAATATTTTGCGTCCTTCTTTACAGTAGTTCTTATAATTTTCGAAAATCCATTTTAAGACATTATACGTTTTACCTGAACCAGTAGGTGGGTCGAATAGCAATAATCCGTTTTCTGCATTGCAATGGTTGTTTAAAATTTCAATCATTATTGTATAAATGTTTAGCTTCAAAATTCAGGCAAAAAAAAGGGCTTCATAAGAAGCCAGATAGTTTTGCGATAAATAAATGGAAACTTGTTGACAATTTTGCCTAACAATAATAACAAAAATTGAATCTAATCTCGATTATAAAAATTTTGATTGTCAACAACTGTTAGTTAATAAACAACGCTTTTCCTACACAAAAGGATTAACCGCCGCAGCAGTCCCACTAGGGTATCCCCAAGCCACGTATTGAGACTTACCTTCATCTACATCCAGATGAACAAATGTATTGCCTACGCCTATGCGTTTAAAGCCAACATCACGGGCGGCCAGAACCAGTTTGTTGCGGATTGTTCTAGAGGAAGCTCGGATATCAACAGCTTTACAGGCGGGCATTTTATGGGAAGAATTGCGCGCACCACCTACTTTACGATTGTGAGCGTCACTACGTGCTCCAGAGTTTATCCAACTGAAAATAGGGTAATTGGTTTTTACAGATAGGTTGTGCAGCATCACTATAAGCCGTCTATCCATACAGTTTCCAGAACCAGGAATGTCTGGACTGTCAAAGACCGAGAAATCTACAGCGATACCTTTATGTTTATAAGTCCTAAATTTAGAGCTTGACTTGCTTAATCTAAAAGCCCAAAAAGCGCCACCCATAAGTAGCGCCATTGTGCCTAATCCTATATAAATATGACGGTTATTTTTTAACGCCATTAAGCCTTGTCTTTACAATTGCAAGGCTTCTTTTTCTGCTGACTTTCCTTGTATCTCAAGTATAGATCAGAGCCTATTTTAATGGCACTCAACAAGGTAAATGCTGCAAAAATGTAATTGAGTGTATTACTTCCTTTATCTACATTCATTCTCTTTTCTTTTTATTGTAAATCTGAATTTCGGATTCCAGCTGTTCGATATATTTTTCAAGCTCTGTAATACGATCTCGCTGTTTAGTAATTGTGCGTGACATTGCGGTATTCTTATTCTCAAGCTGGCTGATGCGTTTTTCCATTTTTTCAGACCATTGCACCCAGTTGGTCACAATACTGTCATTAGCCTGAGCGTTAATGTGCCGTATCTCTGCATTTTTCAGTTTGCGCTGGATATTATAATGCATCAATAATTCTATGAGCTTCCAGAAGCCCGTAGCGCCTAAAACAATCGCAACAATTTCATAAACATTCATAACGTGGTCTTTTACGCTTTCGCGAAAGCGTAATTCATTTAAAATTCATCAGTTGGTTTAGGTTCATCTCTTGGTACTACAAACTCACCACCGCCATTTCTAAAGTTGACATAGCGCAATGGAAGCTCGGCCAAATAAGGGTTCACATTGAGTATCACGTGATCTTCACTATCGACAAAAGTCCCGTAGAGAAACAATCTACCATCTGCATCTATCGCATAGTTAAAGGTATTTCCCTTTTCCGTCTGGCACAGTCCATAATAATCAGATTGATCTGTTACCAATGGAGCTGGTAAACTTACCTGCCAGCCGGCAATCTCAAGTTGTTTGGCGTTTCTAGCACGTAGGCGAATATCCTTCCCAACAACTAGATTTGCATTAATGACCGAGTACCGATTGCGTACTGGCGAGTGTAGTAAACTTGGCCCTAAATGTTCCGGCTTAACTTCTAAAATCTCTTGTGTATTTTCTATCGATTTTGTCTCTTTTGAAACACTATCACTTTGATATCCCATAATTAGTTGGCTATTAATATTCCTGAAAGGATCAACAAGCCACCACCCAAAAGGATCTTGTGCAACTTGCCTTGTTTCAGTTTTTGATTTTTAAATTTTAGTTGGTTTTCTAAATACAGAATTTGCTCATTGCTATTCTCGGAAACTGCTGTCAGATTGAAATTTTGCAATCTCAATCTCGAGACCACAGAGTCTTTCTTTACAAGTAAACTGTCCTTGAGCCTAATCGAAAAATCCAATCGTCTCACGATGGAATCCTGATACCTGCCACGCTCTAATCGCAATGCAATCTCACGAGACTGTTCCAAGTTAAAACAGAAGTATTTCTCATTTTTTATAAGCTGTACTATCGGTTTTAAATCTTGAGAAATACAGCAAAAGCTCTGCATCGCTATAACTAGAAATAGTAGTAATTTTTTCATTGAGACTCGTTTTTAGATGGCCGATTGTGACGGTATTCTTACTTACCAAAGCCGTAAGGCTATCCACCTGCTTTTCCAGATCTTCAATCTCCAGGTCTAGCGATTGATTTTTTATAAGCAGATTTTGATTTTGTTCTTTCCAGTCGCTAGGCGTTCTTAGCTCATATCCATTCTCTTGTGGAATGATGATCTGCGTAAGTACAAGCACGACCACCGCAAAAAAGAAAATGGCGAAAATGACTTTCCACTTATTCACGTTTATCTTCTTTTTCAGGCTTAAAAAGTCTGTTCAACACACTTTCTAAAATCAGCTTGTGGAAGACGAGCGCAAACACAAATGACTGCAACAGCATTTCTATCTTGTGCAGCATCGTATCTCTTATAAAATAGACGATGATACCGTAAAGAATTCCTACGATAAGCACGCGATAGCGTGTCTTGATCTTTATGCCAGTAAAATCTGCTAACCAATCTGTGACTGGTTTTTGATTAAGACCGAAGGCAATAATGATGAACGTAAAAATATATGCCCAATCTAGGCTAGATAAGTAGTGAACTAAGTGTTTTAGGATGTCTGTCATTTCAATTGATTTTTAAGGGTTTCTTTTATGATTTTGATGTCTGCGGTAAGCAGGGATATTTGATGATTTGGGAACATATTTTTGGTCAAATGTGCAACCAGAACAATCGTTGCTCCAGATGCCAATAGAGCGATGATGATCTTTGTAAGCGTCTGGTTAGTCATTGTGAGCGTGACTTCGGTTTTAATGCCGTCATCATCTACAAGGCTGGACACGATATCTTTAATGCTTTTACCCATAATTAATTGGATTGGTTTTTAATGGATTCGTTCATTTCTAAGGCGTTGAAAAGCGATTCTGTAACCGTCTCAACTTTTAGATATTTCACTACACGCTCTTGAACTTTTTCATCATAAACGCCAGTCACGATTCCAGCCCAACCGTAATTTCTTAGCAAATACACTTGTAAGCGTTCCACATTTTTTCCCTTGCTTCCCAGTTGCAAAGGGAATGCATCTGCAACTGGTTTTTTAGGTAGTGTTTTGGGTTTCGGTGCGTTGGACTTTTTTTCAGGTGCAGGTGGTTTTGTCTTGACCACTTGCATTGTAGGTTTAAAACCTGTCTGTTTCGGTTTTAAAATCTCCTTTTTCAAGACTGCCGCCACAGCTTGCTTTTGCTCTTCAGCATCTTCTCGTTTACTTTTCAGTAATTGATGGGTAATGATGCCGACACCGAGCAAACCGCCAGTAATACAAACTATCTTTACGATGTTTTCCCGTTTCATTTTCCTACCATTTTTAGCGCTCTACGCATTCCTGCGATATCCTTTTCTGTAAATTCGGATTTGCCCAATCGCTTTTTGGCAGCCTTTAATGTGAGCGGTCCAAAAACACCATCCACACCATCACGCTTTGATCCAGACTTACCTAAATTCTCTTTGTAAATCTTGAGATACGCCTGCAAGGTTTTTACATCTTGGTGACGTGTTCTGTATTTAAGTGGATAGCCAGTCTTGACGTATTTTATGCGTGGTGTAGATGAAGAGCTGGAAGATGATCCCGAACTACTTGACACAGGAATGGTCGTGTTTATAGGAATTATCTGTGGTGTGCTCTCTTGGTTTTGAGCCAGGTCGCCTTCTTTTTGATCCTTCTTTTTCTTGTAGTACATATAGGCGACTGCACCACCTGCGAGTACAACGATCACACTACCCACAACAATGAGATCTTTGTTTTGTTCAAAAAAGGTTTTCTTAGGTTTGGTTACGATTTTCTTCATAGTTATTGGGTTTGATAATTAGGTAATTGGCGCACAGGATTATGCACATATTGTTTCATCTCTGATGCGCTTAAAAAACTGGACAAGTGTTTCCACAAATCCTGTTTGTACAATTGCCAGTATGCTTTTGAAAGGCTCGCTACTTGGGTTTTATCACGCAGGCGTTTGGCAAAAACGTCTTTGACCGCATCTTCATCATCATTAAAAGTTCCTTTGGCATTTTTGAGCTTTTTTGCCAAATTTCTGGCAGTAGCGTCGTCTAGTTTTTTAATCTTTCGTGGTGCAATCCATTGTTGCACGTTGGTCAGGTAATTCATATCAAAAGGCTTGTCCCAGTTGGGTTCTCGTTTGATCGTGCCTTGATTTCCTGTGGAAACTTGGATTCCAGAACCTATATCTTTACCGATGACCTGTTGGGCTTGTTGTTTTTCCTTTTTACGCTTTCGCGAAAGCGTAACAAACACACCTACTGTAACTGCCGCCATTGTAGCGCCACCTATCATCCACC
>NZ_MAAX01000149.1 GCF_002162835.1 Nonlabens dokdonensis | reverse complement strand
CTGTCGTAATGTCAATAAATTACTACGGTACAGGAATTGACTATTTGAAACAAAATTGAAATTATGAATCCTAATAAATTAACTATAAAATCTCAAGAAGCTTTGCAACAAGCACAGCAGCTTGTACAAGAATACGGACAGCAACAAATTGAAAACGCTCATTTATTTCTAGCTATCACTATGGTGGATGAGAATGTTGTTCCATTTCTATTTAAAAAACTTAATGTAAAACTAGATCTAATAAAGGATCTTGTAAAAAGCCAAATTAACTCGTTTCCTAAAGTAGATGGTGGCGATTTACAATTGTCTCGAGAAACTAATAGAGTGCTCAATGCGGCGATGAGTCTCGCTACTAAGATGGGAGATGAATACGTAAGTATTGAACATTTATTGCTGTGTATTTTTGATGGTAAATCAAAGACTGCTCAAATACTTAAAGATCAAGGTATTTCTAAAAGTAACTTAGAAACTGCTATTGAAGAATTGAGAAATGGCAATACGGTTTCTTCTCAAAGTGCAGAAGAGACTTATAATTCACTTAATAAATATGCAAAAAATCTGAACCTACTGGCAGATCAAGGTAAACTAGATCCTGTTATAGGAAGAGATGAGGAGATAAGACGCATCCTCCAAATATTATCCCGACGTACTAAGAATAACCCTATGCTTGTAGGTGAGCCAGGTGTAGGAAAAACTGCAATTGCAGAAGGTCTTGCACATCGTATTGTAGGTGGAGACGTGCCTGATAATTTAAAGAATAAGCAAATATTTTCTTTAGATATGGGAGCGTTAATTGCTGGTGCTAAATATAAAGGAGAGTTTGAGGAACGTTTAAAAGCCGTAGTAAAAGAAGTAACAACTAGTTCTGGAGATATCGTGCTCTTTATTGATGAAATTCATACACTGGTAGGCGCTGGCGGCGGTGAAGGTGCCATGGATGCAGCAAATATTCTTAAACCAGCACTAGCACGTGGAGAATTGAGAGCTATAGGTGCAACTACCTTAGATGAGTATCAAAAGTATTTTGAAAAGGATAAAGCACTTGAAAGACGATTTCAGAAAGTGATCGTTGACGAGCCTGATACAGAAAGCGCTATATCCATTTTGAGAGGTATAAAAGATAAGTATGAGACGCATCACAAGGTTCAAATTAAAGACGATGCTATTATAGGTGCCGTAGAGTTATCACAGCGTTACATCACTAATAGATTCTTACCAGATAAAGCTATCGATTTAATGGATGAGGCTGCTGCAAAGTTGCGCATGGAGATTAATTCTAAGCCTGAAGAGCTGGACGTACTAGATCGTAAAATCATGCAACTAGAAATAGAAATAGAAGCTATTAAAAGAGAAAATGATGAATCTAAACTTAAAAATTTAAGATCTGAACTGGCTAATCTTAAAGAATCTCGCAACGAGCTCAACGCGCAATGGGAAAATGAAAAAAGCGTAGTTGATAATATACAAAACGCAAAAACAGATATCGAGAACTTCAAACTAGAAGCAGAACGTGCTGAGCGTGAAGGTGATTATGGTAAGGTGGCAGAGTTGCGCTATGGTAAAATCAAGCAAGCCCAAGAAAAATTAGAAGAACTTCAAGCTGCTATGGAGGCAAACGATAGCTCTAATAATTTAATTCAAGAAGAAGTAACCTATGATGATATCGCAGAAGTTGTAGCCAAGTGGACTGGTATTCCGGTTACTAAAATGCTACAAAGTGAGCGAGAAAAGTTGCTGAAACTAGAGGATGAATTACACCATCGTGTAGTAGGGCAAAGTGAAGCTATTCTAGCAGTAAGTGATGCAGTGAGAAGAAGCCGCGCAGGTTTACAAGATCAAAACAAGCCCGTAGGTTCCTTCCTTTTTCTAGGTACAACTGGAGTAGGTAAAACAGAACTTGCCAAAGCACTTGCAGAGTATTTATTCAACGACGAAAATTCCATGACTCGTATAGATATGAGTGAATATCAAGAACGTCATAGTGTAAGTAGACTCGTAGGAGCGCCTCCAGGATATGTAGGGTATGATGAAGGTGGACAACTTACTGAAGCTGTAAGACGCAAGCCGTATAGTGTCATCTTACTCGACGAGATTGAGAAAGCACATCCCGACACTTTCAATATCTTACTACAAGTTCTTGATGAAGGAAGACTTACCGATAATAAAGGACGCGTTGCAGACTTTAAAAACAGTATCATCATTATGACTTCTAATATGGGAGCAGAATTGATTCAAGATCGTTTTCAAAATGCTACGTCAGTAACAGAGAATTTACTTGAAGAGACTAAAAAAGAAGTCTTGATATCATTAAAAAAACGAGTGCGACCAGAGTTCATAAATCGTATCGATGATATCGTGATGTTTACACCTCTTAATGCAAGTGAAATTAAAGAAATAGTAGGCTTACAATTAAAAGGAGTCACAAAGTTACTTGCAAAACAAGGCATTGTTATAGATGCTACAGAGCAGGCCATCGACTTACTAGCAAAAAAAGGATATGATCCACAATATGGAGCTAGACCTGTGAAGCGAGTTATTCAAAGAGAGGTGCTCAATGAACTTTCTAAGCAAATATTATCAGCAAAAATCGTTACGGATAGTATCGTTCTTATCGATGCCTTTGAAGATGACTTGGTATTTAGAAATCAAACAGATTCTGTAGAGGTCATTTAAAGAAGACCTATAATAAAGTTTAAAAGCTCACTCTTATTTAAACGAGTGAGCTTTTTTCATATGTCTGTAATTGTTTCGCTTTCGCGAAAGCGAGACAAAAAAAACCTGCCTCGATAGATTCGAGACAGGCTGGTTTAAGTAAGCAATAAAAATATTAGTCTATTATCAATCTTAATGTTTCCACAAGACCATTAGCTTCTAACCTGATAATATAAGCACCAGTAGCAAACGTACTCACTTGAATATTATTTAGGCCTAGCTCAGCTTTATCCATAACAATTGTTTTTCCTGTCATGTCTATTATTCTATAGTCCACATTTGTTTGAAATGAAGGAGAAAGTTCTAATTGAATAATTTCACCAGTCGCTGGATTAGGATACAACCTACTCGCAATAAATTCTGTTTCAAAGTTCTCATTACTTAAGGTCACCTGTGATTCATATGCTCCTATATCGCGAGTACCAAATGCTGCTTGACCGATTTGATCGGTAAAAGTATCGGCACTATCACCATTATCAAAAGCTCTAGTCCCGTTCATTAGTGCATGCGTTAAAGTAGTTCCACCATTATTTGCTAATGGTGCTAAAGCTGCATATTCTGGTGCTGCTGTGGTTCCAACTATATCAGTTGCAACCGGTGTAAAGTCACCTATATCATCGATTTCAATTAAATTAAAACCTAATGATGTATAAGAACCTGTACTTACACCTATGTCTGGAACACCGTTTGTAGATGTATTCTCTGCAACTATAGTATTCTTTAAAGTAAAACTACCTGTCGCTGATTGAAAACCTATTCCACCAGCATCAGTAGTCGCTGTATTTCTAGCTATAGTAACAGCATTTAAAGCATTAACTGGTCCAGTACTTACAATTCCTCCACCATTTGCACCAGCAGTATTACCAGAAATAGTTGTTGTAGTAACTGTCAAAGAACCATTGAGGTTACCTATTCCTCCACCATTTGCAGTAGCTGAATTATTAGAGATAGTGGAATTTGTAATTATAAAATCTCCACCATTTAAAAAGATCGCTCCTCCACCATCATTTGCGAGATCAGTACCAAAAGCACTGTTACCATCTAGCGTTGATAGGTCTACAGTCATTGTACTGTTGCTTTGATTCCATAAAGCACCACCTTCACGACCGGCACTATTATTATTGAATGTAGATCTTAAAATGTTAGTAACTGTTGCTCCTGTGATATGGATTGCTCCACCATTACCTGGGGCAGGAGTTCCGGCTGTACCATTTACATCGTTTCCTGAAATATCACTATCTGTTATTGATAAAATACCATCGATGATTTCAAAAGCTCCACCAGCTCTATTTGCAGAGTTACCGGTAAAAGTTGAATTGATAAATGATAATGTACCATCTAGACTTAAAACTCCACCACCAGAAGCAGAAGAACCTTGAGATAAATTATTAGTTACTATTATATTATCAGCAGTAACATTTCCACCATTGTTAAAGATTCCTGCGCCTCCATCATCTGCTGAGTTTCCTGTAGCAAAGTTTGCATCAATCGTAGAATTAGTTATAGACATTAGACCAGCACCATTCCATAAAGCTCCACCTTCTCTTGCCGCTATATTTCCAGAAAACATAGAACTAGAAATGACCACATCTTGATTACCTGTTATATGTAACGCTCCGCCATTTCCAGGTGCTGCTACAGCTGGTGATGCTCCTGCATTATTATTATTCATAGTTACATTAGTAAATGAGGCAGTTCCTAAACCAGCAACGATTTCAACTGCTCCACCTGCTCTGTTTGCTTTATTATTATTTAAAGTTGAACCATCAATGCTTAATGAAGCATCTGCATCTACTAACACCGCTCCACCTGATCCTGAAGCACCATCAGCAACATTATTAGTTAATGTTGAACCGTTAAGTATGGAAACTGTTCCACCATTTAAAGCATAAATGGCTCCACCACCATTATCAGCTCCGGCGCCACTTGCGATATTTCCATCGATAGTTGTACCGTCTACAGTCATTAAACCTGTCCCATTCCAAAGTCCACCACCTTCGCTTGCAGCAGAGTTCCCATTTACTGTTCCACCGATGATAGATACATCACCATTACCACTAATATGCAGTCCACCACCATTTCCTGGTGCATTTGTTCCCGTAACAACACCAGCTTCATTCATATTTAGGTTAACGTTATTTAGACTTACTATTCCACCGCTGTTAGATTCAATACCTCCACCTGCACGATTAGCTTCATTGTTTGAGATAGTCGTTCCAGTAGCAAGTAAAGTACCACCACCATTCATTAATATTCCTCCACCAGTAGAAGTGCTACCAGTAGCCATGTTTCCATCTATAACTACAGTACCTGTGATGGTTACATCTCCACCTTCGCTAAAGATTCCACCACCACCAGCTTCACCTGGGTTCATCGCTCCCGTGCTTGCTTCTCCTGCTGCTGTATTACTATTTACAGAAAGTGTTCCTGAAAGTGTCATTAAACCGCTACCGTTCCAAAGTCCACCACCTTCATTTGCTGCACTATTTCCATTTGCACTTCCATCTGTTATCGTAATATCTTGAGGACCGGTTATATGAAGTCCTCCACCATTACCTGGTGCAGCACTGCCCATAGGGCCTGTAATGTTATTGTCTAATGTGGTGTTAGTTAAAGTTACTATACCGGCATTAGTACCTGAAGAAATCTCGATTCCTCCACCAGCTCGGTTAGATATGTTATCTGTAATAGTCGCTCCTGTAACATCAAGATTACCGTCTGCGCCTACTAAGATTCCACCACCGGAACCTGACGTTCCATCTGCAATATTATTGCTGATAGTAGTACCAGCTCCTATTACAAGACTACCTGCTGGTAATTGAAAGATTCCACCACCACCATTAGTTGCCGCAGCTCCACTTGCTGTATTGCCATTAATTGTAGTACCGGTAACCGTCATAATTCCAGTATGATTCCAAAGCCCACCACCTGTAAAAGCAGAGGTATTATTATTAACTGTTCCACCAACAATTGCTACATCTTGCGCTCCAGATATATGCATACCGCCTCCACTACCTGGATTTGCTGCTGAGGTAACTCCTGTTGCATCAGTTCCAGCAAAATTACCGTTAAGAGAAACATTATTTAGAATAGCGGTAGTTGAAGTTCCAACTGTAACCTCTATTCCTCCACCAGCACGGTTTGCAGAATTACCTGTAATCATTGCTCCATCTACATCTAAATTAGAGCCATTTGCTAAAATTCCACCACCAGAACCTGAAATTCCGTTTGCTATGTTATTGCTTATGGTTGTACCTGGCTCAATTTCTAATGAACCATCAGCAAGCGCATAGATTCCTCCACCACCATTATCAGCTGCATCACCACTAGCTGTGTTTCCATCGATAGTTGTACCATCAACAGTCATTAATCCTGTACCGTTCCATAGTCCACCACCTTCACTCATAGCAATATTATTGTTCACTGTTCCACCGGTTATACTTACTGCACTAGATCCACTTATGTGTAATCCACCACCGTTTCCTGGTGCCCCTGCTCCTACTATTATTCCAGCTGTATTAGTGTCTAGAATTACATTAGTCAAATTTACTGGAGCACCTGAATTTGCTTCTATTCCTCCACCAGCTCGATTTGCTTCATTTCCTGTAATCGTTGTACCATTTGCATTTAATGATCCAGCAGCAATTAATATTCCACCACCAGTACTAGTGCTTCCGGTAGCTCTATTATTAGTGACTGATACGTTTCCTGAAATTACAACAGCTCCACCTTCATTGTAGATTCCTCCACCACCAGCTTCACCTAAATTGGTAGCACCCATTGCTGGTTCACCATTTGCTGTGTTATCATTTATTATTGCGCTACCACTAATGTTCATTATTCCCGATCCGTTCCATAAAGCTCCTCCTTCATTTGCTGCTGTGTTCTGAGTGAATGAACCATCTGTGATATTAACTGTCCCTGCTTGTGAGACATGTAAAGCACCACCATTCCCAGGAGCGCCTGCACCTACTACTACACCTGTAGCGTTCATGCTCATGGTAACATTAGTTAAGTTAGTTGTGGAAGCTTGATTTTGTTCGATTCCTCCTCCAGCTCTATTGGAGCTATTATTAGAAATTGTAGATCCGGTAGCTGTGAATGTACCATTTGCATTAAGTACTCCACCACCGGTTCCTTGAGCGCCACTCGCTACATTATTTGTAATCAAGGTTGTTGCGTCAGTAGTAACTGTTCCGCCTTCATTATAAATTCCTCCACCACCAGAAGCTCCAGCAACAGTGGCATCACTTCCCATGGCAGTGTTACTATCAACTGTGGTTGCTGCTATAGACATGACACCAGATCCATTCCATAAAGCACCACCTTCATTAGAAGCTGTGTTATTTGAAAAATTTGAATTATCTATAGTTGAATTCCCAGAACCAGTCATGTGAATAGCACCTCCATTTCCAGGATTACTACTTGTAGAGTTATTTGTAAATACACAATTATCAATGTTTAAACTACCTAGTATTCCAGAATTGTCTTCTATAGCACCACCTGCTCTAGAAGCACTGTTAGAAGTGAAACTTGCGCCATTAATAGTAACTGTACCTCCATTTGAATTAAAAATAGCACCACCACTACCTGATGTACCGCTAGCTGCATTAGAATCAAAAACTGTAGCACCTACTATATTTACGACGGCACCATCATTATATACTGC
>NZ_MAAX01000011.1 GCF_002162835.1 Nonlabens dokdonensis | reverse complement strand
TATCACGGCGCAACCTGCGCTAGAATTGTACCCAAACGATATTAAAATAAACAGTCTCATCGCACAAGCTTATCTAGGAGCAAAACACTATGATAAAGCAATTGAACACTTTGAGCTTTTATTTAAATTAGGAAATGACACTGATTTTAATAGAAAAAATCTGGCCTGGTCGTATTTTAATGATCAACAATGGCAACTCGCGATTGAAAACTATGAGAAGTACAACCGCGATTATGAAGATAAAAACAGTTTGATTTATTTTATAATGTCTAAAGCTTACTTACAACTAGATCAACTGGAACAAGCACAAGATCATATTGAGCAATCCATCCAGTTCAAGACGCCAGAGCTGCATCAAGAGTATTTACAACTAGCAACGGTATACGTGCGTTTGGGTGATTTTAAAAATGCATTTTATGCGACTAAAAAAGCAAAAAACGAAAAACCAGAAGATGATGTATTAGGGTATCAATATGCCATCGCTGCAGATCAATATTTTGCAGATAAGGAGAAAAAATTATCCTATTATGAAGAATTTATCGAGCAGTATCCTACGAGCCGCTATCAAGAAATGGCAAATGCGCGGGCTAAAGATTTACGCAAAGAAATCTTTCTCAGCGCCAAAAAATAGAAAGGTCGTATTTTAGCTTTATGAATTACCGACTGTTTTCTTTTCTACTGATAATTTGCTTCATAGCAACTTCTTGCTTGAGCGATGAAGAAAAACGGGAACAGGCAAATTTAAAAGCACAAAAAGAACTGGAATATTACGATATGTCATCCATAGACAGCTATCCGGTTTTTAAGGATTGTGATGAGATGCTCACTACACCAGATTGCTTTTATGAAAATTTACACCGTACAGTTTATAATAAGTTAAAAGAACAAAAAATTCCCATACGGCTTGCTGTTAAGGATAGCGTTTACTTGTCTATAACGGTTGCAAAGTCTGGTAAGATAAAATATGACAGTATTTTTAAATGCGCTAAGGAGATTGATAAGTTTAAGATGGATAGCCTTCTACAAACACGTTTAAATGACCTGCCTGTTATTGAAAGCGCCAGAAAACGTTCTATACCAGTGAGTAGTTCTTACCGATTACCAATTGTTTTTATTCCTGTAGACTCACTGGAGTATTAATTTTTCTTCCTTGCCAGTCTGATCTCTTAAGCGATAGAAAAGCTATTATAATTACTAGAATAGGATAGATGAAGAAATTAATAGGAACAAATCTCCATTTTACATTCTCAAAAAAACGGTCGCTTGTAAATAACACCATCACGTCAGTAAATAGCTTGGTCGCTAGAATGCCTACGAACATTGGAGAATTTATCATTTCAAAAACCCAAAACAATGGACTCAAAATAAACAACAAACTCATAGCTAGCACTTGAAAGCTTACTAATTTGTTGAGCATGCTCTTAGTTTCAGAGCCTTTTTGTGCCCATCGTGCTCTTTGAGAGATCATGTCTTTAAAACTGTCCTTTGGAAAAGTTGTAACGATTGCCTCCTTATTTTTTAAGTAATGGCATTTCATAACGTCTTCTGCAACCAGTTTTTCTAATAGGAAAATGTCATCACCACTCGAGATGTGATCGTTTCCTTCATAACCGTTGACTTCATGAAATGCATCTTTTGTAAAACTCATGTTTGCACCATTACACATAAATGGCTGTCTATAAGAAAAACCACCTACAGTAATTAATTGTAATGCATTCATTTCTTGAGTTTGTAAGCTAGAAATTATGCTTTTCTTTTGGTCTATCATTACAGGAGCAGCTATAAAATGAGCATCGGGATGTTTGTTGTAAATAGCATTATAGGAAAGTAACCAGTTTTGAGGCAACATACAATCGGCATCTGTAGTGATGATGTGATTGTGTGAACTGAGTTCTATTGCTTGAGAAATTCCATCTTTCTTACCGCTTGCAGATTTTACCTTGCGGTCTAGAAGGAATATCGAGACATCGGTATTTTCTTTTTTAAATTGTTTTAATATCGCAAGACTACCATCGGTAGAATGATCATTAACAAATATCCATTGTATAAGGTCGAGGTTGTATTCTTGATTTTTGATACTAGACAACAGCACTGGTAAATTTGCCTGCTCATTACGATAATTGATAATAACTGTGAAGGGAAGTAGTTTTGTAGTATCATTTATTTCAGTTTTAGGATAAGTAAGTAATTCCTTAGATAACAAAATGATCACCAGTGCATATCCACAAACGATAAATAAAAATAACCAACTCATGAGGTTGCTATTTTTAATTTCTGAAACGGTAAAATAGCGCATCCCAAAACGGTAGGGAAAATAGAATTAGTAATCCAGATAATTGTGGTTGCAAATAGAATAGATTCGGTATTATAAAGATTTCCATTAAAAATATAAGAAGCAACCGTCCATTTTAAAGCGATATCAAAAAGTTGAATCACAGGAATAATAGAAACTAGAAGATAATATATCGTGATATTCCTAATTATTATAAAAAGCGATGCCTCATAATCTAGTAGAATAAGAACAATGAGCCAGTTGCTGGCAAAAAGCACGTATCGCAAGAAAGAAAATATTAACACCTTTGCCCATTTTTGTGTATTTAAAATTCCTGATTGCCACTTTTTTGAAATCCACAGATATAAGATTAATGCTAGTAAACACATCATCACTGAGCTAAAGATCAATAAAAAAACACTTTCAGGTGATTGGTTCTTGATGTAAAATAGCACTCCGCTGATACCAAGTACAGTTGTAACTGCCATTTGCGCCAGGTTTCCTGCTAGTATGCTGCTCAGTATTTTTTTTCGTAGCTCTTTTTTGAAAAACGTACTTTTTAAAGCAAACTCGCCAGCTCTAAACGGAGTGATGAAACTGGCTGCTTGAGCGGTGAGGTTTTGTAGCACGCTTTCGCGAAAGCGTAACTTATAAAATTCTTTTATTAAAAATTGCCACTTTTTAGACTCTATCATCCAGCTGCTTAAACTGAAAAGTAATAAAGCAGGTAAGGACCACCATGGTAATTTGTTGAGTAAATCGGTAAAAGTGCTGAGACGTAAAGGTCGCTCCATCCATTGATTATAAAGTAAGTACACGCATAACGCAATGATGCACATTTTTAATAATGGAGCAAAGAATTGCTTAGATTTGTGAAGCGCGATGGACATGTGCGAAAAATACAACAATTGGCAAAAGAAAAAATCATTCTCGGTATAGATCCTGGAACAGCTATTATGGGTTTTGGGATTATTCATGTAAAAGGCAATAAGATGCATTTTGTGCAGATGAATGAGCTGGACATGAGAAAAATAACCGATCCTTACACGAAGTTGAGACGTATTTTTGAACGAACTATAGAATTAATCGACACTTATCATCCTGATGAAATTGCGCTGGAAGCACCTTTTTTCGGTAAAAATGTGCAGTCCATGCTCAAATTAGGTAGAGCGCAAGGTGTTGCGATGGCAGCAGGTTTATCTAGAGATATTCCTGTCTTTGAGTATGCGCCGTTAAAAATTAAGCAAGCAATAACTGGTAAAGGAAGAGCTAGTAAAGAGCAAGTGGCAAAAATGTTGCAAAGTCTTTTGGGTTTAAAGGAATTGCCCAAAAACTTAGACATGACTGATGGTCTTGCAGCAGCAGTATGTCACTATTATAACAGTGGAAAAGTTACCATAGGCAAGAATTATACAGGTTGGGCATCATTTGTGAAGCAAAATGAGAAGCGAGTTAAAAAATAAAGCCATGAACAAATTCTTATATTTAATAGTTATTATTCTTATAGCGATGCCATGGAATGTCGAGGCGCAAGAAAAAGAATCTCCAAAAAAAGGAATTCCAGAACTGCTCAAAAGTCATAATAAAAGATCTGTTCCTTATGTATCAGTGCAGACTCTTAAAATGGAGTACGACGATTACGTAATTCTTGATACTCGTAAGAAAGAAGAGTATGAGGTGAGTCACCTGCCTAATGCCATTTGGGTAGGCGAAAAATATAGTTCAGTAAATTTCCCTGAGATTGATAAAGAAGATAAAGTGGTTGTTTACTGTAGTGTAGGCATCAGGTCAGAATCTTATGGAGAAGACTTACTGAAAAACGGATTTAAAAACGTGTATAATTTATACGGCAGTATATTTTCTTGGAAAGATGCTGGTTATCAAATTGTAGATGCAGAGAATGAACCAACTGAGAAGGTTCATGTGTTCGGCAAAATTTGGGCTAAATATCTTAAAACAGGGGAGAAAGTATATTAATCCTTTTGAGCAGGAATAGTAAGTCGATATAATTGGGAAGGCGATAATGCCTCATCTTCTCCTAATTTTATTTGTGTGGCCTCTGATGAGATAATGTAGGTTTCATTTTTACTATCTCTTTTTAAAAAAGTAATTCCTTCTACTTGTGCACCTCCGGTAATTTGAAGATCACTTTTTTTATAAAAGTTGAAAATTCCATTTCTATAATCAACTTCATAGATAAAAGCATCTAAGCTGCTGTTATAACCAGATAAGACTACTTTATTTCTTCCATTATAAGTAGCGCCAGTTATTAAGCCTTTAACATTAAATGTGCTTACTTTTTCGGCTTTTTGATAGGCTTTATTTTTATCGATTTTGTAAATTATCGTGGTTTGTTTTTTCCAATCTTTTGAAAAAACAAATAACTCATCATCGATCGCTACAATCGACTCTGCGTCATATGGGTGGTCTTGGTCACCTTTCTTGAAACTTATTTGATCTGGATATGAAATATGTAACTTTTCTACTGGTGCGTTTTCATTGTTAAGATCTTCAATGGCAATTTTGTATATAGTAAGATCTTTACGATTTCCGTAGTTGTTACCTATGTCTGCAATATAAATATAAGAATCGTCTTTTGTGACGTCTTCCCAATCGATCGCTTGCATGTTCTTATAGGTCTTATTAAAAAGAAGCTCTCCTTTTAAGTTTAAAAAATATAATGTAGGTGAATCGCCGCTATCGTTATGAGTGATGATATATTCCTCAATAATTTCTAGCCCAGAAGTTTCAGTAAGTTGAGGATCTAGAATGGTAATGATGTTTAAATCAAAATTTTTCTTACCACTTAAATTTATTTTTCCAGCAGGAGTCTTGCAAGCAGCAATGCAACATAAGACAAATAGCCAGAAGAATCGTTTGGTCATAAATATTAAAGAAGTGTAATAGATTTAGAGATAGAAAATGTACCCAACATTAAACCACCAGATCCAATCATTTGATCTGTTGTTTACATTATTAGGACTCAGACCATCTACATAATTACTACCAGTGTAATAATGCCATTTTGAAGAAATTAAAATATCACTTAATGGACCTACTTTATAACGCAAACCTATATCGCCTACGACAGCGATAGCACTACCTTGAGAGGTGTCGATACGATCTATAAACGTAGGGAATGTAGTGACAGGATTTCCCAGTGGTCCTAAAGAACTCGTAGCTTCTGGTCTATAGCTTACGTAGTGCGCTCCTAAACCTAGATAAGGAGCAATTTTTTTACCACCAGTTTGAAAATCTCTGATACTCCATGGAAACCATTCTAAATGAGCTCCAGCTTCAAAAACTCTAGCTTTTCCTTGCATAGATCTCAATTGCAATCCACCTAATGATGGTTTTTCTGCTTCAGGACCTAGATGGTTTAAAGTGGTAACATGATAGGAAATTTCACTCCTTATTTTAAAGTGATCGTTCCAGTATGTATCCTGAGAATAGCAATCACAATCTGCTCTATATGCAAAATTGATATAATGAACTAAGCCCACACCTATTCCTACGTTTCCAGAATTTGTATCCCAGTCATAACGCTCTCCGTAATCACTTTGAAAAGCCACAGGACCAGTTATAAAACCTAACTCGTGTGAGAAACCTAACTGGGCACTAGAAAGGTTACTAATGGCAAGCATTACGAGCAATATACTAACGTATCTTAAAGGGTGTATCATCTATATATATCTAAGAGATCGCAACAAATATAACAAAATGTAATTCATACAACTGCAATATGTATTTGATTATAAATTGACTAATAGATGTACTACATATTAAACCCTTAAAATGTTGTTTAACAAACAATTTAAAGACATAAAAAAATGGTAAAAAAAAAGAACCCTCACGCGATAATATTATATTTGCAATCTTAACGAAAACGTTTTCTTAAAGAAACAAATTACAGATAATGGAAAAAAACATCCAAAGTTTTATCGATTTGATAAAAAAGAAAAACCCTAATGAACCAGAATTCATTCAGGCAGTGGAAGAAGTAGCTGAAGCCGTTATACCTTTCATTGAAAAGAATAAAAAATATCAGTCTGACAAACTTTTAGAAAGAATGGCAGAGCCAGAGCGTGTAACAATGTTCAGAGTGCCATGGACAGATGATAGTGGAGAAGTTCATGTTAATAGAGGTTATCGTATTCAAATGAATAGTGCTATAGGTCCATATAAAGGTGGCTTGAGATTTCACCCATCTGTAAACCTTAGTATCTTAAAGTTTCTTGCTTTTGAACAAGTTTTTAAAAACAGCCTTACAACGCTACCTATGGGTGGTGGAAAAGGTGGGTCAGACTTTGATCCTAAAGGGAAATCAGATCGTGAAGTAATGCGTTTTTGCCAGTCATTTATGGTAGAGTTACAACGTGTGATAGGAGCAGATACTGACGTGCCTGCTGGAGATATAGGAGTAGGAGGACGTGAGATAGGTTACCTATTCGGTTACTATAAAAAACTTAGAAACGAATTTACCGGTATTTTAACAGGTAAAGGTCGTTCTTACGGTGGTTCTTTAATACGTCCAGAAGCAACAGGATACGGTAATGTATACTTTGCACAAAATATGTTGAAGACTAGAGGAGAGGAAATTAAAGGAAAAACTACGGTAATATCAGGATCTGGAAATGTAGCGCAATATGCTGCAGAAAAAATTCTACAGCTAGGTGGTAAAGTAGTTACTATGTCTGATTCTGGTGGTTACATCTATGATGAAGAAGGTATTGATGCTGATAAACTTGCCTTTATTATGGATCTTAAAAATAATAGAAGAGGTCGTATTTCTGAGTACGTAGATCAATATTCTAACGCAACTTACCATGAAGGTGAGCGTCCATGGTCCGTAAAATGTGATATCGCATTACCATGTGCCACTCAAAATGAGTTAAACGGTGAAGAGGCTAAGGCCTTAGTTTCTAATGGCTGTATGTGTGTAAGTGAAGGCGCAAACATGCCTAGTACTCCAGAAGCAGTAGAGCACTTTATCGATAATAAGATTTTATTTGCCCCAGGAAAAGCTTCTAATGCAGGTGGAGTGGCAACTTCTGGTTTAGAAATGTCACAAAACTCTATGCGTTACAGCTGGACTGCCGAAGAAGTAGACAGCAAACTACACAGCATTATGAATGACATTCATGAAGCTTGTGTAGAG
>NZ_MAAX01000060.1 GCF_002162835.1 Nonlabens dokdonensis | reverse complement strand
TTGCAATCAGTCGTGTTTCTAGAGAACCGAAGACCTTTTTACGTTCTTCATTAAGCTCATTAAGTCGTTGCTGCAAGTCATTCTTTTGCTTGAGCAAACGGCTCTGGATGATCTCGTAGGTTCCTGAATCTAGTTGGGTAGTGTCTTTTTTATCTTGTTCTGCCATTGATTTCTAGTTAGTAGCGCATCGCATGCGCTTTCTCAGTGTTGGGGCGCATCGCATGCGCCTTCTCAGTGCGTGGGGCGGATGCGACTGCCCTTGCATCTCGGCGCATCGCATCCGCCATCTCATCAGTCTAGATACAGTTTCTGTTTTAGATTTTCATCCCACTTCTTTGGATTATCATTGATGTATCTCGTTACATTGTCATAGTGTCTTTGAGTTCTGATGATAGCTTCGTTATAGTTGCGTACCCATATGGTTTTTTCAGTTCTCAGTTGATTATAGATATCTACAAGTTCGTCATCTTTCAAGGTCGATTCATTATCCTGATTTTCTGATATGATACTTAAAACCTGTCTGGTCACAGCACCTTTGTATCCTCTGACTACTGCTCCTAAAGAACCTGGCTTATTCATGTGTTTTCCTGCAACTGCTCCTGCTCTGCGTTCCAACTCTTCTGCCGTGTATTCCTTTTGTATTCTTTGTTCTTCTATATGAATGACAAAATGAATATGATCTGGCATGATCATGAATGCTCCCAGGGATACGTTGTCTCTTAAATTTATTGTTTGCTGCCATTCTTTAGCCGCAATCTCTCCAAATTTATTGAGTATCATTTTTTCATCAATCACCTTTCCAAATAGATGCAACCGATTACGTATTACAATAGTTACAAAGTACCTTCCTACTGATGTGTAGTCATGTCCTTTGAGACGTATTGATTTACGATTATGTTGCTTCATACTAGCTTAGCTTGTTCGACCCATTGTATGTGCGTTGTTGACGCATCTCATGCGCGTTGTTGACGCATTGCATGCGCGTTGTTGACGCATTGCATGCGTGTTGTTGACGCATTGCATGCGTGTTGTTGACGCATTGCATGCGTGTTGTTGACGCATTGCATGCGTCTTTTTACAGTATTGGGCGGATGCGATCCGCCCTTACTGGTTGGTTGTTTAGATATCTCCCAGCTTTTTCCCAGAAAGTCCCATTCCCTTAGCCATGTTCAACAAGTTGCTCAGCATGTTTTTCTCATCACCATCATTTGATTTACCGTGTAGGTTGTTCAAAATGTTTGCGATACTCAGGTTCTTGATGTCCTCAGAGCTGATGTTATACTTGTCTGCAAAGTCCTTTACTTTATCCAGTAAATTTCCTTTTACGTCATCACTTCCTAGAATGGCATCTTTTACTTCAGATACAGTTTCAGAATGATTTACGAGTCTGTCATAACCTTTGGCCTTAGTGATCTGACCAATGATTTGTTCAAAGAACATGGTCTCACCACCTACGATATCAATCTTAGCCGCTTTTAATGCATCTCCTATTACTTGGGCTTGCGCGTCTGCAATATCTTTCTGGATATTGATTTGTGCTAGATCTACTTGAAGTTCCTTATCTAGACGTAGTTTAAACTCTTCATGTTCTTTACCTACACCATCTAGTTTCTTCATTGCTTCAGCTTTCTCTTCGATACCGGCAGCATCTGCAAGGGCTTTTTCTTTGATTACCTCAGCCTCTGCAAGTCCGTCCTTACGTTTAGCCTCTGCTTTTGCAGCGATACCGCTTGCTTCAGCCTCTGCCTTTTTCTGGATGATGAGTGCGTCTACAATACCTTGACGTTCGCTTGCCTCAGCTTTTGCGTGCATTACTTGTGCTTCAGATAAACCTACAGTTGCTTCTTCTTTAGCTTGTGCTTCGGCAAGAATCTTACGTGCGTCTGCTTCTTTTTCACTAGCTTCTTTATGAGCAAGTGCTTCTATGTTGATTTCTTCAGCTTTTTGAATGGCAGCTTGTTTAGATGCTTCAGCAGCCTTAGTCACTCTAATCAAATCATCTTGTGCTTTGGCTTCAGCGTTAGTGATGGCAACCTGTTTAACACGATCTGCAGTTTTGAAAGCCTCAATATCTTTCATGTTTTCCTGCTCTTCTACCACACCTTTTTCAAGAATCACGCGATCTCTAATGACATCTTGAATGTTCTTTTTCTCAACTTCTACTACTTTCTCTTTCTCGATTTGAGCCAGCGTTACCACTCGTTCTCTTTCGGTCAATTCCAACATGCGGTCTTTTTCCACACGTTCTGTTTCTACAGCGTCAGTACGTTGCTTATTCTTTTCTGCAACGATGATTTGACGTTGCATGTTTTCTTCGGCTACTTTTACTTTTTCTTCGGTAGCGATGCGAGCGGTTTCTGATTTCAAACGTTCTTCTTCAGCTACTTTAAGTGTCTCAGCTTCTTCACGTGATTTGATGTTTGAAATCTCACGTTTTTGTTGCTCTTCTTTTTCGGCCAGTTGCTTATCTAGTTCAAGAATCGCTTCACGAGCTTCTACATCTTGCTTGCGGATGGTTTTCTCTTCATCGCGCTTGATGAGGTTAGCCTTGATGTTTTGGGCTGCTGTAAGGTCAGTAATCTTCTTAATACCTTCAGCATCCAGAATATTATCTGCTTTTAGGTGAGAAACGCTGGTTTGCTCTAAAAAGTCAATCGCACAATCTTCTAGTGTATAACCGTTTAAGTCTGTACCGATAATGTCCACAATCTCATCACGGAACTCACGACGGGCTTCATAGAGATCAATGAATTGGAACTTTTTACCTACGGTTTTCAATGCCTCAGAGAATTTTGCTTCAAAAAGATCTTCTAAGGTCTCAATGCGAGAAGCGCGTTGTACACCTATGGTTTGTGCCACTTTTTTAATGTATTCTACCTCGTTGTTGACACGCACGAAAAACGCTACTTTAATATCGGCTCTCATGTTGTCTTTACAGATCAGTCCTTCTACGCCCATACGCTCAATCTGGATTTTCTTTACAGAAATATCCATGGTTTCCACACGGTGGAATACTGGTACTACATAAAGTCCTTTATCTGTTGCGACTTTAGTACCTCCAAAACCAGTACGCACCAGCGCCTGTCCTTGATGTACTTTTTTGTAAAACATCGCGATGATAGCGAAGTAAACAATTACAAGAAATAGAAAAATACCTACTCCTGTTACAATGATTCCTAATGTTCCGTCCATAGTTTTTGTTTGGTTTTTGTTGTTTGTTTAGTTGTTTTGAAAGCGGATGCGATCCGCGGTTACTATTCATGGAGTAGGCAAATAACATTTGCCTACTATCTAAGCTTTACTCACTAAAAAATAGTTCTTATCATCGGATCGTTTAATGATGAGCACGCTTTCGCGAAAGCGTAATTCTGATCCATCGAGTGACTTTACATAGATACTCATCACGTTACCATCTGCCATGACCTCTGCATTTCCTAATTTATCTCCAGAAATGGAAGATAAAAGTAAGGCTTCACGACCTAAAAAGTCTACTGCTTTGTCTCCATCTTTATTCAAATTTTTGAAAAATGATTTGAAAGGCGTGGTGATTACTTTAGTCAGTATTAACGCTGGTATAAACGCCGCAAGTACGATTACAAAACCGAATGTGTTGTCATAACTACCGGTGATTGATGTTGTGAGGACAGAAATCATCCACCACAGGAAAATCCAAAAGGTAAACGTGAACATGAATGGCAATCCTACAAAATTGAAATAGATCAAAAAGACTTGCCACCACTTGAGTTTACGAGTGCGTTTGTTTACTACGTGCTCACGATCAACTTCAGCATTTGCAACGTCCTGGAAATCCATATTTCCTCCTTCAATACCGGTGTCTAGATCTACATCTGCATCGATATCTACGTCTATGTCTACATCCACGTCTAGGTCAAAATCAATTCCCGTAATCATCGTGGCAAGCCAGTAGAGTATAAGAATGATTAACAACACGGTAAGTGTGATGTTTACTTCAGAGAATAATATGTTGAAATAGTTTTCCAATGTTGGTTAGTGTTTAATGGTTACTGGCGGATGCAATCCGCCGTTGCTTTAACTTGTAAAAAAATCAAAGATGTTACTCAATGCTCCTGTGCTGGCTTTATAAAATTCTGTGTATTTGCAACGAGTGCAAGCTACGTAAGAGAATTTCTTGTTCTGTACGTCAAAAATTTTTGAAAGCGTGCCGCCAGTAGCTCGCATTTCTCCGGTTTCATAATCGTGATGACCGCATTTGACACATTTATAATTTATGTTGCCCATGCTTATGCCTCATCTTTTTTAATACCTAATTGCTCTTTAAGCTTTGCTAGGTCATCGTCCAGTTTAGACTCAGACATATCTGCTGCGGCATCAATTTCATCGTCTACCGACTTGGTTGTCTTAGCTAGATCTCCATAAGCCTCTGCAAGCGCTTCGTCTTGTGCGACTTTTTCTTTCATACGCTCGAGCATGCTCACCGTTCCTGCGCTATCAAGTTCTGCCATTTGTTTATTGACATTTTTTGTTGCATCACTTACTTTAACACGTGCTTTCAACGTTTTAAGTTCGTTTTCCCAGTTGGTGATGTTTCCTTTGATGGTTTCAATGGTTTCCTTTAACTGTGCGACGTTTTTATCGAATTTCTCAGTGTCAGCACTCGCACGGTTAGCGTGTTGTTGTGCTTCTTCTTTTTTTGCAAGTGCTTCTTTAGCCAGACGATCTGCTTCTTCTACTGCCATGTCGCCAGAATGTGCTTTTTTGAGAATCAACATAGCTTTGGATTCATAGTCTTTAGCTTTGGATTCGTGTTCATCTCGCTCATTTTTAGAACGTATGGCTAGTGCTTTTACTTGCGCCATAGCTTCTACACTTTTATTAAGGTCTGCTTTCATGTCACGTATACCTTGCTCGGTCATGGTGATAGGATCTTCTAGATTATCTACCGCTTTGTTAGCTTGTGCTTCTCCTATTTTGAATATTCTTTTAAATATGTTCATAGCGTTATGTTTTAATATTTTGAAAATTTGATAATGTTATCAGAGTACTCACTCATTAATAAACTTAATGAGTTAAGAGTACCTTCTAACTCGTTAAGGTCTAGGTTTTCTATTTGAAGTGTGTCTCTAAAGATGACTTTAGATCCACTTTCGTCTAGCACAAATGCGCCGTGAATGATGTCGCGGTTTTTTTGTAAAAGACTTTTGAAAACTTCTTCATTTTTGTTGTTGATTTTAAAAATGTATTGTTCCATTATTAAAATAGGTGGAGCAATTCCTAAAATCATATTTTTAACACCATCACTTTCTTTTTCTATCACTAGTATTCCATCTTTTGGATTGTCTCTAATGATATCGTAATTCAGTTCTAACAGGTATTCTTTGATAGTATTGAAATAGTTGTTCATAGTTAATTATTGGTAGGTTTAATATTACGAAAAATGAACTTCTTATCCCACAAAAATATGCAGTGCAGTATCGACTATATAAATAAGAAATAGTATCATGTTTTAGTTTTTTGGTTAATACTTCTTTGATGGTCTCGCTTTCGCGAAAGCGAACTTCTAAAACGGCCTACTTTAAAAGTTACATTTCATTATATATATTCTTTCTATTTGTTGTTACCATCTAGAAAGAATACTCAAAAAATTAGCGTAACACAATAGTATTTGCTAATATTGTTAGTGTAAATATACGCAAAATAATTTAATTGCAAATAAAATTAGCAAAAAATGTCGTTTTTTGGAAAAAATATTAAAAAGATACGAGGTATAAAGAGTCTGAGTCAGCAGGCATTTGCAGACCTATTTGGCTTAAAGAGAGGTACTTTAGGAGCTTATGAAGAAGGTAGGAGCGAGCCTAAGATAGAAACGATTATCAAGATTGCTAATTATTTTAGCGTTTCTATAGATGATATTTTAACCAGCGAGCTTACCGTAAACCAGCTATTAAAGTTTAATGATGCGCTTACTTTAACGCCAGAAGAGTTAGAAAGAGAGCAATTTGCCCAAGTGCCTTGCATCACCGAAAAAACTGCTGAGGATTACCTAGAATATTATGATAATGATGCTTTTCTAGCCGACTTGCCTCAACTGACGTTACCTATAAATACTGAAAAAGACTTTATCGCATACACGGTTTCTAATCTGGAGCTGACGAAGCATGATAAGGGCTTTTACCCTAAAGATGTAGTGATAGGAGAAAAGGTGCCTAAAAATGTGGTGTCTAAACTAAATAATGGCACTATAGTTCTTGCGGTAACCGATGAACAACTGATATTAAGAAAGCTATATGTGACTTCTAAAGGACTGGTCCTGCGTGCCGATCATAAAAACATTGAGGATATCACTATCGATAAAAAGTCGTTAAAGCAACTGTGGCGAGTGAGATATGTGTTTTTTAGACGTATTCCAGAGTTTTCAGACAGTATGGAAGATAAACTTGCTTTGCTAGAGATGCAAATGAGGGAAATTCGAAATTCAAATTCTAATTAGGTTTGAATATTTTAAAATTAAAAGTATGAAAGCATTAAAACTAATGACATGTCTTTTCTTTTTAATTCTCTGCACCAGTTGTAGCACCGCTAAATATAAAGTATTAGAAGATATACAAAAAGAATATAGTTCTAATAATTCCGAAAGTGCTTACCTTAGAATATCAAATGGAAAAATCAATTCCACTAAAAAAGTTTTTAGAAAGTTAGATGATTCATTAAGCAACGATTACGTATATATTTTTTCGCTAGTAAATCATATGCCCATGGTTTCTAATCATTTTCAAGCTTTGGTTTATGATAGAAAATTAGAAAAGACTTTTACGTGAGTAATTCGTTAGAAAACGTTAATTTGATTACCATTACAGAAAGAACAGAATCATTTCAAGAAGAAAAATTGATACTTAAATATTATCTCAATAATAGAATTGAAGATTTACTTTCTTTGCCAATACTATTTAGTTCTACAGAAATGGGAACAAATTATTCTGTATTAGACTCCACTACAAAGAAGGGTTTTGAAATTGAAAACCTTTGTTTAAATATAAACGGTCAAATTTTGAAATTGGATGAATTATAAATAAAATCTTGACACTTTAGAGGCATATTATTAAAATAAAATATTCCGAAATTAATTGAACTGATCATTTCGAATGCAGTCGAGAATGATTATAACTTCATCAAAAGCTAAATTAAATTCTTTATAAGATTATAATATTTAATTCATAAAAAAAGCTTCAACGTAATGTTGAAGCTTTTGTGGGCCCACCTGGGCTTACCGAGTCAAGCACGGCACAGGCTTCTCGCCCAGCTGGGCAATGCAGTCAAGGACATTTTAATAATTATCTAGAATAAAAAAGACCTTAGCGTTAACTAAGGTCTTGTAGTGGGCCCACCTGGGCTCGAACCAGGGACTTTCTGATTATGAGTCAGATACTCTAACCAGCTGAGTTATAGGCCCAATAAGATAATAGCTGGTAATATCTTATCTAAAAAGTCTGCAAATTTAAACTATAAATGCTTACTCGCAAATTATTCTTCAATTTCTTGACATAATTCTACTAAAACACCATTTGTTCCTTTGGGGTGCACAAAGGCTACCCATTTATTATCCGCTCCACGTTTAGGTTCTTTATT